>CALDPL010000001.1 GCA_937911965.1 uncultured Allomuricauda sp.
GTAAACGGATTTTTGACTTTCCGAACATTTCGGTTGTAAAATATTGCAGCGTTTGTTTCAAGTCTGCAAAACTTACATTTTTGTCCACATACAAGCCTTCCACTTGGTGGAAAAAGCAGTGGGAACGGGCGGAAATGGCCTCATTGCGGTAAACCCTTCCCGGGGAAATGGTGCGGATCGGGGGCCGATTCCCTTCCATATAACGCACCTGCACCGAGGAGGTGTGGGTACGCAACAGCAGGTCCGGGTCCGTCTGTATGAAAAAGGTGTCCTGCATATCCCTGGCCGGATGGTATTCGGGCAGGTTCAGGGCGGAGAAATTATGCCAATCGTCCTCGATTTCCGGGCCTTCCGAAACATTGAAGCCTATTCTGGAGAAGATGTCGACGATTCGGTTCCTGACAATGGAGATGGGGTGTCTTGCCCCGATTTCCACCGGCTCCCCGGGACGGCTGGGGTCGTTGAGCTTCCCTTTTGGTCCCGCCTGGTTTTCCAGGAGCTCCTTGAGTTGGGCCACCTTTTGGGTGGCCGCAGCCTTGAGCTGATTGATCATCAGGCCAAATTCTTTCTTCTCCCCATTGGGGACGCTTTTGAATTCGGAAAAGAAGTGGTTCAAGAGGCCCTTCTTTCCCAAATACTTGATTCGGAAAGCTTCCAGTTCCCCCTGGGATGTCGCGTTGAACTTTTCAACTTCGATCAAGTGTTCCTTGATGGCTTCAATCATGGATGACAGTGCTATTGGCGGACAAATTTAGCAAATTGTACCAAAATATGGCTCCAAAAGCCCAAACAACCCCATTTGGCCAAAAAGGGACAGGGCCCCGATTCGGGGCCCAGTTGATTCCCCGGTCCCGGTGGTGCTATCGAGCCTCCGGCACTTTTTTATGGTGTTGCACCAAATGGGCCGTACAGGCATCCATATCATCAAAGATGGACTCTTTGGGCACCAGATCGGGAACGATGTCAATTTTTTCCATCATATATCTGGGTTGTTCCAATACCCTGACCAAGAACAGCCCGATGCCTTTCTGTTTGAGATTGAGAAGCACCTCTTCCAGGACATAGAGCCCCGATTGGTCCATATAGGGCACCTTGTCCATCCGGACCACAACATGGGTGGCCCTCTCGGGAATCCGGTTGGCCAATTCGTGGAATTCACTGGCGGAACCGAAGAAAAGCGGACCTTCCACATGCTTGATGAAGACTTCTTCCTTCAAGGGTTCCGGGATGTCCTGGGGCCACCCATTTTCCCGCAGGGATTTTATGTTGGACCCTTTGGCCATCAAATCCCCGATACGTTTCATAAAGATCAGGGAAGCCAAGATCAGGCCGATGCCCACGGCATAAACCAGGTTCCAAATGGATGAGAGCACCATGACCACCAGCATGACGACCACATCCGAACTCAAATTCAAGGGACCCAGCTTGATGTCCTTGTGCAGGTTGGGGATGGCCCTAAGACCCTTGTAGTCCATCACCCCAATTCCCACGGTGACCAGGATACCCGCCAATACGGCTGCCGGGATCTGCGAGGCCACGGGACCCAAGGCGAGCAATACGACCAGCAAGAGGACCCCTGCCACCATTCCCGAGAGCCGGGTCTTGCCCCCGGCCTTGATGTTGACCACGGTCCTGATGGTGGCCCCTGCACCCGGGATCCCACCGAACAGGGCGGCCATGGTGTTTCCGATACCCTGTCCGAACAGCTCTTTGTTGGGGCTGTGCCTGGTCTTGGTCATGTTGTCGGCAACCACCGAGGTGAGCAGGGAATCAATAGATCCGAGCAAGGTCAGGGTGAGGGCCGTAAAGAGGTAAGGGACCATGGCCGTCAGACTAAAGCCGCTGAAAATCTCCAAATGGGGAATGGGGAGTCCCGTGGGAATCTGTTCAATGGGACGGTAATCCATGCCCAGGGCAAAGGCGGTCCCGGAAACAAGGATCAGGGCGACCAGGGTGCTGGGGATGGCCGTGGTGATCCGTTTGAACCCATAGATGATCCCAATGGTGGATAGGGCCAAGATCACTTCCAACCAGTCCACTTGGCCCATGGCCCTGGGGAGGGCCTTGATCGTGCCAATTACCCCGGAGGCTTCCCCTTCGGCCATGGCGATGGCCTCCTTTTCAATGTCCTCGGCGGGCAGGCGTTCCACCTCTGAGATGGTTCGATCGAAATTTCCAAGGACGGGGAGGCCCTCCTCGACCTGTGTATGGATGATCCGGCCCAGGACCCGCTGTTCGGCCTCGGGCTTGAAGGCGTCCACATGGCCTTGGTCCTCCCCTGGATAATAGCCGACCACGGGAAGGATCTGAGTAATCAGGATGATAATTCCGATGGCCGTCATAAAGCCGGAAACTACCGGGTAGGGGATATATTTGATATAGGTCCCCAATCCCAAAAGGCCCAGTGAAATCTGCATCAGACCGGCCAATAGAAATACGGCGAGGATGATCGGGAGCGCTTTGTCCAGGTCCCCGTTGTTCTGGGCCAGGACCGTGGCGACCACTACCATGCTCACTGCGGTCATGGGTGCCGTCGGACCTGAGATCTGGGTATTGGTACCCCCGAAAAGAGCGGCAAAAAAAGCGATGAATATGGCCCCGTACAGGCCTGCACTGGGGCCCAATCCAGAACTTACCCCAAAGGCCAGGGCCAAGGGGAGGGCAACTATTCCGGCGGTTATCCCCCCGAATAGGTCTCCTTTAAAATTTTTGAACATAAGTGTATTGTTTATGGCGTCGATTCCAGGGAATCGACGTCAGTTTAGAATTTCGGCCCAAGGGCCACCCGAATGATTTTGGTATGCCTCAGTGGCTATGGTAAAAGTTCACCTTGCCATCGGATACATTGTACATGGCCCCGATAATGGCGATTTCCCCTTTTTGTTCCATATCCTTGAGAATCGGGCTCTGGATCCTGATTTGATCCAGGGCCATTTCCACGTTCTTTTTGGAAACCGAGTCGACGAATTCCTGGTTTTTGGAATTTCTGAGCAAGGGATCTTTGGGTTCGGGGACGGCCCACACGGCAGGTTCGATCTTGTCGATCAAGTCGGTGAGATTGCCCAAGCGGACGTGGTCACAGGCGCCCTTGATGGCACCACAGGCCGTATGTCCCAGAACCACGATCAATTTGCTCTTTGCCAATTTACAGGCGTATTCCATGCTGCCCAGGATGTGCCGATCCACAAAATTGCCGGCGATCCGAATGCTGAAGATGTCCCCCAGGCCTTGGTCAAAGACCAGTTCAGCCGATACCCTGGAATCGATGCAGCTCAGGATCGTGGCGAATGGGAATTGGCCGTCCTTGGTCTCGTTGACCTGCTGAAGAAGGTTTCTGTTGGCCTTTAGGTTGTTCTGAAAACGCTCGTTGCCCTGCTTAAGGATTTCTATTGCCTTTTCCGGGCTGAGGGTGGCCTGTGTCTCTTTGGTATGTGCTCTCATAATATTGTGATACCGATGGAATCGGTCTTGGATTTGATGTTTTGTTTTTTATTGGGGCCCTTTGTCCCTTTCCTTTCAGATGCGGTCCGGCGGAAAATCCACCATGGCGTACCGCTCCCCATCCCCGACGGGATGGGATTTATTGGCCTGTACGGGCCAATTTCGGGAAGGGCCGATCATTGTCGAAATTGTGGAACCTACCCCTGACAAGCCTTCCCTTGCCCTCCCTTATGGGCAGTTGGCAAGGTCAAATATAGTTGCATCCCGGAACTTTCATTTTGTTTGGGGGCAAAAATTTTGGATTGTAAGCTTATTTTTGGGGTTTAGGCCATGGCCTCCGGAGGGGGGTCCAGGGTTTCCATTTTGAATTCGCAGATGGAAAAAAGATAGTGCAGGGCCCTGGGATCTTTGTTCTTGAATCGGGAATTGCCCCAAAACCGGAGCACGGATCTGGAGAGAAACTTGTTTTGCTCCAATTTCTTCTTGGAGCCATCCTGTCCGGGCTGATGCTCTTCCTCCGCCGTTCCCATGATCAGCATTTTTCCCAATTCCCGGTCCAAAAAGGGAAGCATGGGGGAGCTGACCAAAAAGAAAACCAGGCAGAGGGAAATGAGGGTGTAAATTTTGATTTTGGGCACCGGCCTGCTTGTTTTTTACAAAAATAGGGGCTGTGGGAAACCCTTATGTTAAAGAAGCCCTAAAATTCCTTGATTTTCTTGATGTTTTCGGCCAATAGCCATCCGGTCTGTCCGTCGGCGATCCTGATCTTTTCCCAGGCCCCCAGTTCTTCGATCACCTTCACCTTGGTGCCCTCGTGAAGGGTGAAGATGACATCGCTGTTGGTGTTGGGTTCGGAGGAAACCTTGACCTGCTTGCTGAAAATGATGGCGGGATTGTCGTTTTTGGTCTGTTGGAGCTGAAGCCGGGCCATGACCAGGCACAGGATCCCCAGGCCCAGGGCGAACAGCCCTCCGACCAGGGCCATGCGTTTGTGGTTGGCCGTGCGCAGAAAATAATAGCCCATATAGGCCATCACGAAAAGCAATACCAGGCCGACGGCCAAATAGGCCCATTGGTCGGAGGTGAACAGGGAGACCACTTTTTTGTACAATGCGGCGAGCTCACTCTGGGGCATCTGCTGGACGGCATCCAACCTCATGTTTTCTGCATAGGCCAGATTGTTCAGGATCTCGGGATCCCCAGGGGAGAGCAAAAGGGCCTTTTCGTAATAATAGATGCTCGGGCCTATGGCGCCCAATTTGTAGTGGCAGTTTCCCAAGTTGAAGTAAAGGGCAGCGGAATGCTGTCCGTTCTCCAAGATCTTTCCATAGTTCTCCAGGGCCTTGGTGTATTCCCCTTTGTTGTAGAATTCGGTGGCCTCGGAAAAAAGGGCCTCGTTCTGGGGATATCCAAGGCTGACCGTGAGAAGACCGAGAGCCATTATGACCTTTTTTATACTCATAGTTGCTTGTCCAATTTGGAGATCGTTTCGGATCCCCTTTCGTAATCCTCTTGCATCTGTACCTCGGAAAAGGGACTGTATCGGGCCATTTCACAGTTTGTCAGCAGTTCGATGAACAGGTCCCTGTCCTGTTGGTCCACTCCTTTTTCAGTGAGGATGTCCCTTATTTTTTCCTTGCTGAATTCAGAGGTTGCAATTTTAAGTTTGGCCTTGAGATAGTTGTGCAGGCCTTTTTCCAAAGCCACATAGAAGGCCTCTTTATTGCCGAGTTCCCGCTTGGCGGTGGACAGGTACTTTTTGGCCAGGCGGTTGGCCCTTTTGATCTTGTTGCCCAGTTCGTCACTTGCGATGGCCTCCCGTTTCTTGAAGAAGAAGATCAGGATGGGAATCAGCATCAGGGGGACCAAGAGCATTAGGTAAAAGGTCCTGGAACCGAAAAAGGGCGTGGATTCCACAGGACGCAGGTCGGGCTTGAGTTTTATAAAGTGGAATTGTTGGCCCAAGGGGACCACGGACCTGTTGGGGGTACTTCCGGCAACTACGGCATCCGAGGACAGGGGGCCTTCCAGCACCTCGATGTCGATCTGTTCGGATTCCAACGTGACGTAGGATTCGGTGCGGGGGTTGAAATAACTGAAGGAAATGCTCGGGATGGGATATTTTCCCCTATAGCTCGGCACTATGGTATAGGTGTTGGCAATGCGGCCCTCCATTCCACTGAAAAGGGTCTGTATGTTTTCCCGGTATTCGGGGTCATAGACCTCAAGGGCACTGGGAATCTCGGGTTCGGGCAGCTGAAATAGCTTGAGGTTGCCCTTGCCCTTGACCTCCACGGTGGCCTGAAGGGATTCGGAGGCGTTCAATTGCTGTTTGCTGGTACTTACCGAAAAGTCGAACTCCCCGACGGCGCCCCCAAAGTTTGCAGGTTTGCCGGCCTCCGGCAGGGGTTTGACCGCCAGGGTCCTTTTTCCGGCCGAAACGGTCTTGGTGGTCTGGGTGTAGATCGTCCTGCCAAAAAAGTCCCTTTGATCCGTGGGCACATCGACGAACACTTCCAGGGACAGGGGTTCCAGTTCAAGCCTTCCGGACTTCTGCGGATAGAGCACCACCCTTTTGAGCACCACAAACCGATAGGGCTTGCCCTGATAGGTCCCATTCTCGACCTCGTGGCGGCCCACCGGGATGTCCTGGCTCCAGAAATTGGTGTACCGGGGATTGTCCAGGGACCTGTAATTGGTCACGCTGACATTGGGTCCCACATAGAGTTTGTACACCACCGTGACGGCTTCGTTCAAAAAGGGGTCGCTGTTTGAGAGTTCGGCGACCAGGTGCAGGTTGTCCCCCACCACATCGTCCACGGTGGTCTGTCCGTTGGGACGGTCCACGGCTTCGCTTACCACAACTTCCTTGGGCAGGGTCTTATAGATCTCCCCACCGATCTCTATGGAGGCCTGTCCTATGGTGAAATTACCCCGGGCCGTGGGCATGAGGACATAGGAATAGGATTTGGAAAAGCTCCTTTTCCCATTGATCCAGGAGGAACTTACGGATTGGGAGGGCCCCATGACCACTTTGAAGCCCTCGAAGGAAGGGGGTTCAAAGTTGTCCCCATCCCTGTTCATGTTGAAATCCACCCGAAGGCGTTCGTTGATTCCCAATTGGTCCTTGCTCAGGGCCATATTGAACTCCACTTCCCCGTCCTGGGCAAGGCTGGGCTGTCCGTATAATAGGGCCAATCCCAAAAACAGTATAATATTGCTGCCCCTGATCCCCATCACCAATCCTTTTCGTTTCTGATCTTCTTGCCGCGGACCTTTTGGGCGTCCAACTTCTCCTGTACCTTGCGTTCTTCGTTCTGCATGGCCTCCAAGAGATTCTGGATCTGTTGGGGGGAAAGTTGGTTGGGCCTGGGCTGTTGTTGTTTTTCCTCGGGTTTATCATCCTGCCCGGATTTTTGATCGGGCTGCTGCTTGTTGTCCCCTTCCCCCTGTTGGTCTTCCTTGGGTTGGTCCTGTCCTTGGTCCCCTTGATCTTGTTTGTCCTGATCTTGATTGTCCTGGTCCTGCTTGTCCTGATCTTGGTTTTTGTCCTGATCTTGATTTTTATCCTGGTCCCGATCCTTCTGATCCTGATCTTCGTCCTGCTTGTCCTGTTGTTGCTGTTGTTGCTCTTCCTGCATTTTTTTGGCCAGGGCCAGGTTGTATCGGGTCTCATCGTCCCGTGGGTCGTTCCTCAGGGCTTCCTTATAGGCTTCCACCGCTTTTTGGTATTCCTTGTTCTTCATGAACACATTGCCCATATTGTGAAAGGCCTTGTGCTTTTCAGATTTTTCATCGGCGGCCTCTCCCGCCTGCTTGTAGCGGCCGAAGGCTTCCCCATAACTCTCCCTGTTGTAGTAGGCGTTTCCCAGGTTGAATGGGGCCGCCACATTGTCCCCACTCTTGGAGATGGCCTTTCTGTAGTTGCCTTCCGAGGCGATGAAATCGTTTTCCAAGAGTTGGTTGTTGGCTTCCCAGGTCAAATCGGTGGAGGCCTGTAGGGCCCTCTCCGCCTCTTTGGCGTCCAGGGGTGCTGGCGCCTGCTGTGCATGCAGGGCCCCAAGGCCCAGCAACAGGCCCAATATGAAAGTGGTCCTAGATGTCATCATGCTCATTGAAAAGGTTCAGTTTTTTCAACCATTGGGTCTTTCTGTCCAGGAGGAAGATGTCCAAAAATAGAAATAAAAAGCCAGCTGCGAGGAACCATTGGAACTGGTCCTGGTATTCCGCAAACTGTTTTGCCTCGAACTCGGTCCTGTCCATACGGTCCAGAAGTTCGACCACGGCCTCCACGGCCTGGTCCGTATTGCTGCCGTCAATATATTCCCCATTGCCGTTTGAAGCGATGGCCGAGAGCTTGTCCGGGTCCATTCGGGTAATCACCACTTCCCCCTGCATATCCCTTTTAAGGCTTTCCACCACCCCTCTTCTCTTGATGGGGATCGGGCCTCCCTTTTGGGATCCCACCCCTATGGTAAAGATCCGGATGCCATTTTCGGTGGCGCGTTCCACGGCATTTTCGGTGGCACTCTCGGAATGGTCCTCCCCGTCGGATACGATGAAAAGCACC
>CALDPL010000002.1 GCA_937911965.1 uncultured Allomuricauda sp.
GAGGTAACCACGTTATACCTTGGAATCAATTGCATGTTGAAGCCCGACTTGACATCGACTTCCACATAAGTTTCCCTGGCAGAACCTGATTTGGTGGTAATCAAAATTACCCCATTGGCACCACGGGAACCGTAGATCGCTGTTGCGGTCGCATCCTTCAATACGGTTGTAGAGGCAATATCGGATGGGTTGATCGAATTCAGACTTCCCGAAAAAGGCACTCCGTCAACTACATAGAGCGGGTCCCTGTTTCCGTTAACGGATCCATAACCCCTGATCCTGATCGTGGACGAGGTTCCAGGCTGTCCGGAAGTGTTGATCACGGTAACACCCGCCACTTCCCCGGCCAAGGCCTGGGAAACGTTGGAGTACGACTTGGTCTCCAAGGTCTCTGCCTTTACGACCGAAGCAGTTCCTGCAAAGGCCTGCTTGGTAGTGGTACCATATCCAACCACTACCACCTCTTCCAAGGCTTGGGCATCCTCCTCCATCTGAATATTGATGATATTGGAAGCACCAATGGTCGCCTCTACAGATCTTTGGCCGATATAGCTGAATCGCAATTCCTGACCGGTAGAGGCCGTGATTGTATAATTACCGTCAAAATCTGTTTGTGTTCCATTGGTGGTCCCGACCACGACAATGGATACACCAGGCAATGGCAGACCATCCTGATCCGTCACATTTCCTGAAATCGCTTTCTCTTGAGCGAAAGAGAAAGACATGCAGAGCACCAGAAAAGGCGCCAGCATCCACGCTAGTTTAGCTTTCATTTATTTCATTTTTTGAATTAGTCAGGCCAAAAATCTACATAAAAAGTTAATATTCAAAAAAATTAACAGCATTCCTTACCTTGCTGTAACCGGAACTAATTATGTTTTAGGAAGAATTTAACTCCAAATTTATACCTACATCATTGTTTTTCAATTGTATAGAAAATATATTAACTTTTTTTTAATACAATATACTTAGATGTTGTCGTTCTGTTAATTATCAAAGGAATATGTTAATACCATGTTATAGCGGACAATATGAGGCCGGAACGGATGAAGCTGGACGGGGTTGCTTGGCCGGTCCGGTCACCGCAGCGGCCATAATGCTTCCCGAAAACTTCTCCAATGGCGTCCTAAACGATTCAAAACAATTGTCGGCGCCCAAACGCGAATTCTTGCGGCATTTGCTCGAAAAGGAGGCTCTTTGTTTTTCAGTATGCCATGTCCCCCCTGTGGAAATCGATCAGATCAATATCTTGAGGGCCTCCTTTCTGGCCATGCACAGGGCTCTAGGCTCCTTGGACAGGACCCCAAGCCTTATTCTGGTGGACGGAAACCGTTTTGATCCCTATCCCGATGTTGAGCACAAATGTTTCGTGAAGGGGGATGGAAAATATATGAGCATTGCCGCGGCGTCCATCCTTGCAAAAACCCACAGGGATGAACTTATGCTGAAACTCCATGAAGAGTTTCCGATGTACCATTGGGACCGAAACAAGGGATACCCCACCAGCCAGCACAGGGCGGCCATTCAAAAGTACGGCTTGAGCCCATACCATCGAAAAAGCTTCCGGCAACTGCCACAACAGTTGAGCTTGGATGTTTAAAAATCCTAACTTTGTTACAAACTTCAACAATGAGATATAAGGTATTGCTGGCTTTGTTCGTGCTCTTGATCCAGGGATGCACCGAGGAAGTAAAGACCGTGGATTCTCTCTTGGAACAGCTTCCCCCGAATCCCACCGTAGTGGTCAAAATCAATAACCTGCCCAATTTTCGCAGCGAACTGAAGAACAATCCGGTCCTGGTCAAGATCAAATCCCTTTCCCCTTATCATGGGCTCTTTGAAAAATTGGAGCTTCTTGGACATGTATCCTCCAAGGCAACCTGCCTTTTGGGCCTATATGAGGTGGGCAAGGACAACTATGGCTTTGTTATGGTCGTCCCCGGAAGCGGGGCCGCGTTCCAAGTGGGGGAGGAAGCGGAAAGGACGGTGGAGACCCTGAAGTACCAAGATGCGGAAATCACAAAATACACCCTGGGGGACAAAGAGGTCTTCCTTTTGTCCCGGGACAGGGAAACCGTCTTGGGCAGCTCCCTTTTGCTCATGGAAAACATGGTCCGGACTAAATTGGGAAATCCCGTGGACCCCACCCTGGAAAAATTGTACCAGACCGCTTCCCGGGACAAATCGGCCTCCTTTTTCATGGATCTGGAACGCCGGCCCTCCTTGTTTTTCCCAAAGGAGGATTCCAAACCCAAAAAGCCATTTTCCCAATGGGTTTCCCTGGATTTTAGCGCCAACTCGGATGCCTTGGGCCTCAACGGCATTGCCATGGCCCCGGATTCGACCGACAATTTTGTGCGATTGTTCAACGGGACGGTCCCTTTGGCCGGCAAAACGGCCCAATATGCCCCCTTGACCACCCAGGCCATGGTGTCCCATACCTTTGATGATTATGGCGTCTTTGCCCGGAACCAAAATGCCTATTTGGACCGTGTCAGGCCCTTGGACACGCTTTTCAATACGGTCGAAGAAGTGGGCATCATCTATTTGAACGATCAAAAGGTAGTGCTCCTGAATTCCTTTGGGACGGAAAGCCTGTATACCTTTTTGGAAGGGGGAAAGACCTCCTCCCAGGACTATCAGGGCTCCGAAATCATGGGGATGGCGGACAAGGATTTTCTAAAGGAACCCTTTTCTTCCCTGGTCGGGGATTTTGAATCCAACTTCTGTACGGTGTTGGAGAACAGTTTTATTTTCGCCGGGGACCGGGAAAGCCTACAGACCATCATCAGCAATTTCAAGGCTTCCTCCACCTTTGTCGATTCCCAGGTCTATTTGACCGCCAAGGCCGCCTTGGCCAGTGAATCCAGTGTGCTTTTGATCTCGGATGGGTCGGGCATTGATTATTTGGCGGAACGTTCCATGGCCCCCCAGCTCGGGGAGGCCATTGGGAAAATGGATTTGGACGGGTATGCCTTTGCCACCCAATTGGTCTCGGACACGGATTTTGCCCACTTCAACATCCTGGTATCCAAAATAGGGAAGGTCCAACAACAGAACACGGTATCCCCCCTGTTCACCCTGGAACTGGACACGGACTTGGCGATGGACCCACAATTTGTGAAGAACCACCGTACCGGGGAGCATGAAATCGTGGTCCAGGACCGCAATAATGTGCTCTATCTTATTTCAAATGAGGGAAAAGTGCTGTGGACCAAACAACTGGACGGCAAGATACAAGGGGAGATCCAACAGGTGGACATCTATAAAAACGGGAAGCTCCAAATGGCCTTTTGCACCAATGATCGATTCATGGTCCTGGACCGCAATGGAGAGGACGTCCCCCCGTTCAAGATTGATTATAGGGGAGGAAACCTGAACCCTTTGGCCGTCTTCGACTATGAGGGCAAAAAGGACTATCGCTTTGTGGTGACCC
>CALDPL010000003.1 GCA_937911965.1 uncultured Allomuricauda sp.
GGCGGACATAGACGACCACTATATCGATCGGGTAAAACGGGATCTGTCGGCCAGTTTGGAGCGCAACGGAAAGGAATTTGGCCTGAGATTGCGCAAGGTATATCCGGAAGTCAGAAACGGCAGGTTCCGGGTGGACCTGGTCTTTACCGGGGATAGGCCGGAGACGATCCGGGCGGGACAGAGCTACAACATCCGTTTGCAGCTGGGGGAATCCAACGACGCCCTATTGCTGCCCAAGGGGGGCTTTTTCCAGAGCACGGGCGGCCAATGGGTCTTTGTGGTCGGCCCCAAGGGGGAGGAGGCCTTAAGGCGACAGGTGCGTTTGGGCAAACAAAATTCAAAATACTATGAGGTACTCGAAGGCCTGCAGGCCGGGGAAGAGGTCATCACCAGCAACTATGACGGTTTTGGGGAAGCCGAGCGAATCATTCTAAATTGAACCAAAGGGCGTAACAATCCCTTGGGAACATGAGTCCCTATATATAACCATTAAAATCAAACATCAAAAAATGATACAGATCGAAAACTTAAAAAAGAGCTTCAGGACGGAGGAAGTCGAAACCCTGGCCCTGAACGGAGTGACCCTAAAGGTAAAGGAAGGGGAATTCGTGGCCATCATGGGGCCCTCCGGCTGTGGCAAATCCACCCTGCTCAACATTATCGGCATGTTAGACAACCCCACGGACGGCAGCTACAAATTTGCGGGCCATCAGGTGGGCGGCCTCAAGGAAAGCCAACGCACCCAACTCAGAAAGGGCAACCTGGGCTTTGTCTTCCAAAGTTTCAACCTGATCGACGAGCTCAGCGTTCATGAAAATGTGGAACTGCCCCTGATCTATCTCAAGATGGGCAAGGCCGAGCGCAGGGAAAAGGTACGCAAGGTCCTGGAACGCATGAAGATCGCCCACAGGGAAAAGCACTTCCCCCAGCAGCTTTCCGGGGGCCAGCAGCAACGGGTCGCCATAGCCCGTGCGGTGGTCACCAACCCCAAACTGATCTTGGCGGATGAGCCCACCGGAAACCTGGATTCCAAAAACGGGATCGAGGTGATGAACCTGCTCACCGAACTCAACCAGGAGGGCACCACCATTGTCATGGTCACCCACTCCGATAGGGATTCCCATTACGCCCACAGGATCATCAACCTCTTCGACGGAAAGATCGTGACCGAGAGCAGGAACAAAACCATGGACGCCTTGGCATAGGAGTCTGTTCATCAATCAACAATCAATCAAATTCACGGCATGTTCAAAAACAATCTAAAAATCGCCTGGCGCAACCTCCGAAGCAACAGCCTGTTTTCGGCCATCAACATCCTGGGCCTTTCCATGGGGCTCTGCATTGTTTTTCTGCTCACCCTCTACATCGTCCAGGAAAGAAGCTTCGACACTATGTACCCCAAGAAAGATCGGATCTATAGGGTGTTGTTGCAGACTGACGAAAATTATGACTTTGCAACCTGGGCGACGGTGCCTCCGGTGGCCGGTCCCACCCTAAGGGAGGAGATTCCCCAAGTGGAATCCAGCGCCCGGATGTTGAAGCACAATTTTGGGAGGCCGGCCTCCCTTAAAGCGGGACAGAACACCTTTACCGAACCCCTGTTTTATTGGGTAGATCCCGAATTCATGGACATTTTTGATCTGGAACTCCTCCAAGGAGACCCCTCGGCCTTGGATCGACCCAACACCGTCCT
>CALDPL010000004.1 GCA_937911965.1 uncultured Allomuricauda sp.
GGAAGGGGCTCCAAACTGGAAGATCACAGTGCCATTTCCGAAGCGGTGGAACCCAATCCGGATGCCGGGCCGATGTTGGTGGAATCGGAAGAGACCGCCCTGCCCCAAAACCTAAGGGATGCGGAACAGATCTTAAGCCCGGGCCTGTTCAAATCCAAGGCGCCCGGGGCCGAAACCGAAGCCCAGGAGCCCCGACAAGAAGACCAAGGGGAAGGCCCACACCGCCTGGGCAGGCCCATTCCCTTTACCAAAAAGGAAAAACATTCCTTCACCCAATGGCTGCAGCTCACCTCCAAATCGTTTGAAAAACAAGGGGAGGATTCGGATGGTCAAGGACCCGGACGGGGGACGGAAGGAAAAGAGGCATCCCAAGGGGAGAGGGATGGAAATCGGGACCGCATGAAGAAATTCGAGCTTTTGGACCGATTTTTGGAGAACAATCCCAAAATAGTCCCCCAGGAATCCCCCAAGCCCAAGGTGAACATCAAGGAATCCACCACCCTGGACAAAAAAGAGCTGATGACCGAGACCCTGGCCAAGGTCTACCTGGAACAAAAAAAATACAAAAAGGCCATACAGGCCTTTAAAATATTGAGTTTGAAATATCCGGAAAAAAGTGGTTTCTTTGCAGACCAAATTCAGGCAGTACAGAAACTGCAGAATCAAAAAGAGGAATAAAAGAGCAATAAAAAATGAGCACCTTCACAATTTTTTTGATACTTATCATCATCGTGTGCCTTTTGCTGGTCCTGGTCATCATGGTACAGAACCCCAAGGGAGGTGGCCTTTCTTCCTCATTTGGAGGAGGGGGGACCCAGATTGCGGGTGGCGTGAAAAAGACCGGTGACTTCCTGGACAGGAGCACTTGGACCCTGGCCACCGTACTGATCCTTTTGATCCTATTGTCGAATGTTTCCCTTAAGGGAAGCTACAGCCAGGGAGACTCCAAACTCTTGCAGGGAGGGGACACCCAGACCACGATTCCCGAGAGCATTCCGGAGCAGGTTCCTGCCACGGGAAATGCCCCTACGGACAGCCTCAATTGAGGTTCAGTGACAAATCATACCAAAAGTGCCGGCTTGAGTGACAAGCTGGCACTTTTGTTTATAATAATGTCAGTTTTTGTGCAATGGCACAATTTCTGCCCAAACGATTCAGGAATTTTAAAATCAATTTTCTAAAATTTTTTAAATATGGCTAAAGTAAATATCAAACCGTTGGCGGATCGTGTATTGATCCAGCCTCTTGAGGCCGAGACCAAGACCGCCTCGGGCATCATCATTCCTGACACGGCCAAGGAAAAACCACAAAAGGGCAATGTTGTGGCCGTGGGCCCCGGGACCAAGGACGAAAAGATCACCGTCAAGATCGGGGATACCGTCCTTTATGGAAAATATTCCGGCACCGAACTCAAACTGGACGGTACCGACTACCTTATGATGCGGGAAAGCGATATTTTGGCAATCATCTAAACCGGAAACCAAAGCCGGATTCCCGGCATTTTGGACTCAACAGTGATCAAATAAATAAATTAAAAAATGGCAAAAGACATTAAATTCGATATTGAAGCCCGCGACGGCCTTAAACGCGGGGTGGACAAATTGGCCGAAGCCGTAAAGGTGACCTTGGGACCCAAGGGCAGGAACGTGATCATCAGCAAATCCTTCGGGGCACCCCAGGTGACCAAGGACGGGGTGACCGTTGCCAAGGAGATAGAGTTGGAGGATGCCCTGGAGAATATGGGCGCCCAAATGGTGAAGGAAGTGGCCTCAAGGACCAACGACCAGGCCGGGGACGGAACCACCACGGCAACCGTATTGGCACAGGCCATCGTCAAGGAAGGCCTTAAGAACGTGGCCGCGGGCGCCAATCCAATGGACCTGAAACGCGGCATTGACAAGGCCGTTGAGGCCCTGGTGGCCGATTTGGAAAAACAGGCCCAAAAAGAAGGGAACGATTCCAATAAGATCAAACAGGTGGCCTCCATCTCTTCCAACAACGATGATACCATCGGGGACCTGATCACCACCGCCTTCTCCAAAGTGGGCAAGGAAGGGGTCATCACCGTGGAAGAGGCAAAGGGAACGGACACCTATGTGGACGTGGTCGAGGGGATGCAGTTTGACAGGGGCTATCTTTCCCCTTACTTCGTCACCGATACCGATAAAATGATCGCAGACCTGGAAAACCCATACATCCTGCTCTTCG
>CALDPL010000005.1 GCA_937911965.1 uncultured Allomuricauda sp.
ATGGGCAGCATCAATCCGGTGGTCGTAACCCCGGATGCCCTGGCCAAAAGGGCCGTGGGCCGGGATGACCAAAGGACGGGAAGCATCCTTTTGGGCGGCACCCTGGCATTGGGTATTTGTTTTGTTGTACTGCAGTTTGTGGGCTTTTCCCAAATGTTGGAGAGCGGATACTATTTTACCGGTCCGACCAGCAACATCAAAATGTCCTATGTGTTCCTGATCGCAGCGGTGCACATTGCCCACCTGGTGGCGGGCCTGATCTCCCTGATTACCGTATTGGTGAGGCAGTTGGGGGGGAATTATGGGCCGGGGGATATGCTGGGTCTGGAGCTGGGGGCCATCTTTTGGCATTTTTTGGATTTCCTATGGGTTTATCTGATCTTGTTCATGGTTTATGTCAAGTGAAATTCCCCGGGGACAGTTTTGCGCAAGTTTATCTTTTGAAATAGGCCAAAAGGTGTAAATTTGTGAATGTTTTAATAAATCGACCTTTAGAATATGGATGCAACGGTGACAACCGATACTGGTGAGAGCGTTTGGGGGGGAGGCAAGGAACCCCTTGGCGCCAGCTATGGTAAAATGATGATATGGTTTTTTATTGTCTCTGATGCCCTGACCTTTTCCGGGTTCTTGGTATCCTATGGCTTTGCCAGGTTCAAGTTCATGGACCTTTGGCCCATTGCGGACGAGGTGTTTACCCACGTTCCCTTCTTCCACGGAAACTATCCCATGTACTTTGTGGCCTTTATGACCTTTATCCTGATCATGTCCTCGGTGACCATGGTGCTTGCCGTGGATGCCGGACATAAGATGAAACAGTCCAAAGTGGTGTTCTATATGTTGCTCACCATCATTGGCGGTTTGATCTTTATCGGTTCCCAGGCCTGGGAATGGGCAACCTTCATCAAGGGGGACTTCGGTGCCCTGGAGACCAAGGGCGGCAGGTTATTGCAATTTGTGGATGCGGAGACCGGACAGCGGGCGGCCCTGGCCGATTTTGCCCTGGATCTAAAAGAGGATCGGGTACGGCACGAATCCAATGCGGGGCTTTGGTACGAACGTGAAAAGGCACCGACATCCTATTCCCTGAACGAGGTGTTGGAAGGCTTTAAGGCCAATCCGAACATCCTTATACGTACCGAAGTGCTCAACGGGGAAGGGGAAAAGACGCTCTTGGACCGGGGGGAATCCCTGGATAAGATCAAAGAGGCCACCCAGGTTGTGGAAGGGGCGAACCTGATCCACAACGAATACGGGACGCCGATGTTCGCGGATTTCTTTTTCTTTATCACCGGCTTCCACGGCTTCCACGTATTTACCGGGATCATGATCAACATCATAATTTTCTTCAACGCCATTTTGGGCACCTATGAGAAAAGGGGCCATTATGAAATGGTCGAGAAGGTGGGGCTCTACTGGCACTTTGTGGATCTGGTATGGGTATTTGTGTTTACATTCTTTTATTTGGTATAAATCATTCAATATATGTCACACGATCAAAATTTGGCCATTTTCAGGGGCCGGTTGAAATTCAGTTCGAACGTCTCCAAAATATGGGGGGTGTTGATCCTCCTTTCCATCGTGACCACCGTTGAGGTGGTCCTTGGGATCATCAAGCCCAGGGCCTTGACCCACAGCTTCTTTTTGGGAATGAAGGTGCTCAATTGGATCTTCATCATCCTGACCCTTGTGAAGGCCTATTACATCGCCTGGGACTTTATGCACCTTCGGGATGAGAAAAGTGCCCTGAGACGGACCATAGTCTGGACCCCGGTGTTCCTGATCAGCTATCTGATCTTTATCCTGCTCTTTGAGGCGGATTATGTCTTCAACACCATCCACGATGGTTTTGTGGCCTGGGATTTCTAAGAAAGTATTAACAACGGGGAAAGACGGTTTATCGGCCGTCTTTTTTTATTTTTGTAAGGTCTGTCATGAAAAAGAAATTAGTCCTTCTGCTCCTGTTCGTCTTTCCCCTTGTGGTCTATCTGTTCTTTGCTTCCGGGGTCAACAACTTTGGAAGATTGCCGGTACTGGTCGAAGGGGTTCCAGATCTGACCTCCATGGATGGGAACATCGGCCTGGAAGGGAAAATCACCATCCTGGGCTTTCTTGGCAAGGACATTGAAAACCATAAGGGCAATGCCTTCAACCTGAACCAAAAGATATATAAGCGGTTCGGGGGGTTCAATGACTTTCAGGTGGTCATGCTGGTCGAGGAGGGGCAACAGGACGGGGCCCGTGGGCTAAGGGAAGAGTTGGGGAAGATTTCCGATGTGGACCAATGGCATTTTGTCTTTGGGAGCGAATCCGAGATCAAAACTTTTTTCAAGGGCCTGAAGACCCCCTTTGAACTGGGGGATGACCTTTCCACCCCCTATGTGTTCATCATAGACAAGGACCGTGGACTCCGGGGAAGGAACGATGATGACGATCTGGGACTGAAATACGGTTTCGATACCTCTTCGGTCTCCGATCTGAACAACAAGATGGAGGATGATGTGAAGATCATCCTTGCCGAATACCGACTCGCCTTAAAAAAGAACAATGGCACAGGGAGCGAACCGTAAAAAAAAGTATACCTATGTATGGGTATCCGCGATTATTTTGATCTTCGGGATCTTTGCGGTCTATGAAATGACCAAAAGGATCAGGGGAGGCAGTATTGTGGAAAATGACCGCATGAGCACCGGGGTGCACGGCAGTCTCGCCTATGTCCCGAGCGATGGGAAGATGCGGAAGGTGCCGGAATTCTCCTTTGTGAACCAGGACAGTGTCCTGGTCACGGACAAGGATTATCTCGGGAAGGTCTATGTGGTGGAATTCTTTTTCACCAGCTGTCCCACGATCTGTCCGATCATGACCATGAACCTGTTGGAACTGCAGGAGACCTTTAAAGGGGAGGAGGATTTTGGAATCGCCTCCTTCACCATCAACCCGCGCTACGATACCCCGGCCATCCTGAAAAAATACGCTGAAAAGCACGGGGTGGTCAATCCGGATTGGAACTTTCTGACCGGGGAGCAGGAGGACATTTACCGGCTGGCCCGGGAGGGGTTTTATATCCTGGCCCAGGAGGAAAGGGACGCCCCCGGGGGCTTTGAACATTCCGGAATGTTCGCCTTGATCGACAAGCAGGGGTACATCCGGTCCCGGGAGGACCGTTTCGGGAACCCCCTGATCTATTATAGGGGGACCGTTACCGAAAAGCAGGGGGTGAACGATCACGGGGAGGCCCAGCAGATCACCATGATCAAGGAGGACATCAAAAAGTTGTTGGCTGAATGAGGGAAGGGATCTCCATACGGGAAAAACGGCTCAATACCTGGATCTGGATCGTTTCCATAGTGGTCCCCCTGGCCGTGGCCCAGGGCGTCGACCCGGTGCACTTCGGCGTCATCATGTTCGGCTATAAGATCCCGGATGCCGAGCCGCTGTATTTCCTGCCGCCCATTTACGCCGGCATCAATGGGTTTACCGCCCTGCTGCTGATCTTGGCCCTTGTCGCCATCAAGAACGGGAAACGCGGCCTGCATCAAAGGCTGATGACCGGCTGCATTGTGCTTTCTGCCCTTTTTCTGATCCTGTACCTGGCCTACCATATGACTTCGGACAGTACCGCCTTTGGCGGGGAGGGGGCCATCCGATATATATATTACTTCGTATTGATCAGCCATATCCTGCTCTCCGTCGTGGTGATTCCCCTGGTGTTGATCACCTATTCCAGGGCCTATCTGGGGGATTTTGTAAAGCACAGGAGATGGGCCAGGTTCACCTTTCCGATCTGGCTGTACGTGGCCGTATCCGGAGTGTTGGTCTATTTGATGATTTCACCTTATTATCCCTATTGACACAGCCATGAAAATCAGAATATCCCTATTGCTTTTGTTTGTATTGTTGTTGTCCCCTTCCCTGGTCGATGCCCAATGTGCCATGTGCCGTGCGGTGGTGGAGAGTGAACAGGGCGGCAAGACCGCCGAGGGCCTGAACAACGGCATTGTCTACCTGATGGCCATTCCCTATATCCTGGTCGCCGGTCTGGGCTTTGTCATTTACAGGAATTTCCGGAAATGAAGTGCCTTGGGCAGTCCCAGTGCCCCTATACCGCCCCAGGTCCCTTGATCTTTGTGTGTTGATATGGCCATCAAACCGTGGAATCCGAAAGATTCCGGGGTGCCGCATCCCTTTGAAGGGCCCATCGGGGAGGTTTTAACAAAATATTTAAACAATTCTTGTAACAAATCTGCAACTTGTCTGTCTTACTTGCAGAAATCAAGAAGGGATAGCTAACATCGCCAAACATGATTGAAATCAAAGATCTTCACAAATCCTATAGAATGGGGACAAACTCCCTGCACGTACTTAAAGGGATCAATTTTACGGTCGAGGATGGGGAACTGGTGGCCATTATGGGATCATCGGGCTCCGGGAAATCCACGCTGTTGAACATTCTGGGGATGTTGGACTCCGCAGATTCGGGGGATTATACCCTGGACGGAGTGCCGATCAAGGATCTTAACGAGACCAAGGCGGCCCAGTACAGGAACAAGTTCTTGGGCTTTATCTTCCAATCCTTCAACTTGATCAACTATAAATCCGCCCTGGAGAATGTC
>CALDPL010000006.1 GCA_937911965.1 uncultured Allomuricauda sp.
GATATGAGCAGGACGCCGAGTCCTGGTGGACCGCGCTGTGCGGAGCCATCAGGGGCGCCGTAGAGCAACTGCCCGAAGGGCGACAAAAGGATCTGTGCGCTCTGTGCATCGCACACCAGCGCGAGACCATCGTCCCCACCTGCGCCAAGGGCATTCCTTTGGGACCAGCTATCTTGTGGATGGATAGTCGCTGCCGAGACGAGGTCGCACTAGCCGAGCGCAACATCGGTAGCATCCGCTTGCATGCTCTATCGGGCAAGCCTGCGTGTACGACTCCATCGCTCTACAAGTTGATGCATCTCTTCCGCACGCGCCCTGAACTGCGAGATGTGTCGTTCATTCACGACGTGCACTCTTTCCTCAGCCTGCGTCTGACGGGACGCGCCATTTCGTCGTTCGCCTCGGCTGATCCGACGGGGCTCTTGGACATGCGACAGAAAGCCTGGTCGCGGCCTCTTCTGAACCTCGTGGGCGTGGAGGCCCATCAACTCCCCGAGCTTGTCCACACCGGCCACCTGATCGGCCCCCTGCTACCCTCTGCCAGCGAGGCCACCGGGTTGCCCTATCACGTGCTTTTGTACGCGGGCGGCGGGGATGGGCAGCTTTCGGGCCTTGGAGCAGGGGTCATTGAAAAGGGCAGCGCGTTTCTGGACCTCGGTACAGCCGTATCCTGTGGAACGCTGGTGCACCAATACCAAGTAGACAGTTCTTTTCGCACCCTGCACGGCGCAATCCCGGGGCAATACTGTCTGGAAACCACGCTGCGCGGGGGCATGAGTACCCTGTGGTGGCTGGTGGAGGGACTCCTCGGGTCACGCCAGAGGAACGAAACGATGGCTGCACTCGAGGGTCAGGCTGCACGTGTCGCGCCGGCGTCCGAAGGCCTCGTGACCGTGCCCTACTGGACTGGGGTAATGACTCCGTATTGGGACGATGCTGCTCGTGGGGTGTTCTTTGGTCTCCATCCTGGTCATCAACCCGCCCACCTCTATCGCTCCATCCTGGAGGGATTAGCGCTGGAATCCCGCCTGCAGTTAGAGGGCGTCCGCTTGGCCATCGGCAAGACCAAGGACGAAATCGTCGTGCTGGGTGGGGGTTCGCGCAGCGACATGTGGTGCCAGATCTTTGCAGACGTCCTGATGAGACCCATCCGACGCTGTCGCTCCGCAGACGCTGCCGGGCTGGGAGCGGCAGTTCTAGCTGCCGTCGCGCATGGAGTGCACGACAGCTTCGCGAGCGCATCACACGAGATGACCCAACTGGGTGCACGCTTCGTACCTGGCCCAAACGCGCCGATTTATGAACAGCTCTATCGCGACGTGTACCGTGGTCTATTCTTGGAGCTTCGCACGCGTAGCGCTGCCCTGTCTACGATTCGCGAAATGACGTCTTCGGGGAAAGCCAGCTCGTTCCATCCGCCGCCAAGCGTTCTGCCGCCACGGGATTGACGCCCGGGTCACTGGGTCGCAATCACTCCTGTGGAGAGCCACCCAACTCAAAGTAAAGGGAATAACTCAGCACCGTAGGGCGACCTGGCGGATGGAAGTCAACATGGAGAAGCGTCTTCGATATTTGTGGAAGGCACAGATGTGTATATGGCCGGATACCATAAAAAGGATTCAGAGCGAATGGCCACCTACTGGAAAAATGGGGTCCCGGTAGCCCTGACCGATGGAGTTCGGTATTCAAATGCATACTCGATATTTGTGGAAGGCACAGATGTATATGTGGCCGGATTACATGACAATGGTTCAAAAGACGTTGCCGTCTACTGGAAAAACGATACCCCGGTTTATCTGACCGATGGAAGTCAACATGCAAGTGCAAGTTCAATAATCATAAGTTCAGGCGAGGTGTATGTGGCCGGAATGCAGAACAACGGTTCAAAAGACGTCGCCACCTACTGGAAGAATGGGGTGGCCGTGGCCCTCACCGATGGAAATCAAAATGCGTATGCCCAGTTCATTGCCGTGGTTCGGACATTGGGAGAAAAATAAGGACTTTTTTAACTGTAAAAATCAATACTGGTAACAATTAAACTTTAAAAACAAAAACATGAATTTAAAATCAACTGTATTCGGAATTTTGGTATTGGCCCTATGTGCGGGCCATTCGGTAAGTGCCCAGGAAGAAACCCGGATCGGGGCCCTATTGGCCTATGGAACGGAAATCGAAAATTTGGGAATCGGGGCCAATGCGGAGTTTCCGGTGATGGAGAAGATGACCATTTCCCCCTCCCTGATCTACTACCTTCCAAAAGATGAAATGGGCATCAAGATCAATTGGTTCGAGGTCAATGGCAATGTCAATTATTACTTTGTGGATCAGGACGGTCTAGGCGTTTACGGCCTGGGAGGGCTGAACTATTCCAGCGTCAAGGTAAGTGCCGGCGGATACTCGATCAGCGATGGACAGGTCGGCCTGAATCTGGGGGCAGGCGCCAATTTTGACATCGGCAGCAGTGTATTGCCCTTTGCGGAACTGAAATACGTCATTATGAATGGAGGACAGCTGGTACTTGCTGCCGGAGTGAAGTTCAGTCTATAGAAATCGAAAAAAAAGGTAGGTACCCCCGGCCGGATATGACAAATGGGGCGGAATGGTTCCATACCGCCCCTTCCCGATGGCGAATTGTTTTCATGTCCTGGGAACTTAGGGGAAACCCTTTCTAACAATCCTTAATACAAAAACAGATGAAACACTTTTTTAAATTGGCAATTGGCCTTATAATGATCCCCTTTTTTCTGGGCTGCGGCAGTGACGATGGAGCCGGGGAGGATGACCTGCAAACAGGGAAATCCTTTGTCAGATTGAGCATCTCGGGTCCCTCGCTTAACGGAACCTTTGACATCAATGCGAACGGCGATGATCCGGGAATCATAATCGCGGGAATCGGTATCCCTTACGAAACGGGACAACTACTGCAGTTGAGCTATTTTGACCAAGACAAATTGCTGGGTTTTGGTATGAGAATTTCGGCCAAGATTGGGGAGACCGAGGTCCTGGCGGGCAACCCGCACGGTTTCGAAGTCGCCTTTACCACCAGTGATTTGTCCTTTCATGAACTGACCACTTCGGTGAGTGTGACCGATGTGAAAGTGGACGGCTTTCATTTGGAACAGGTCAAGGGAACCATCACCGGAATGGTCCAATTCACCTATTTTGACCAGGCGGGGGAGGAGGTCAATGAGCCGCATACCATGGATGGTGAATTTCAGTACCACGGGGATATGAACACCAGGGACTGACCACGGAGGTGCCGCTTACGAACCCCTGAAGCATTTGAACAACCAAAAAAATAAACAAAAATGGGACAGACAGAACAGAAGAAGACCCCTGCCAAGGATGAGGCCAAGAACATTGCGGTCTTGTCCTATATCACCATTATCGGGCTGATCGTGGCCTTTGTGATGAACCAGGAACGGAAACTGGAATTTGCACAGTATCATATAGGACAGTCCCTGGGCCTGATCCTGACGGCCGTCGCCCTGGCGGCCGTGGGGACCATTCCCGTGTTGGGATGGATCGTTTCAACCCTGGGTTCCCTGGTACTCATTTATCTCTGGGTAGTGGGTCTGCTCAATGCCATCAATGGAAAGAAGGTTCCCTTGCCTATGGTGGGGGCCAAATTTGAGGAGTGGTTTTCAAAACTTTGAGGCCGCCCCGTTCCAAGGATTGCGGATCGGGAACAATTCTTTTAATTAATTTGGAATATTGCCATAAATTTGGAATATATCCAAATCATGGTCATGAACGATTATCTAAAAGGAAGGGGTGCCCAAGGGAATCCCCCCAATAAATTTTTGAAGAATCACAACGAACTCCGGGAGGACTTTTTGGAATTCTGCCGTTTGGAAGGGGAGGTTTCCGATTCCAACAAGACCCAATACATCCCCATTTTCCCCAAGACCATAGTCAACCGGGTGGACAGCCCGGACCTTTCCATGGCCTATTCC
>CALDPL010000007.1 GCA_937911965.1 uncultured Allomuricauda sp.
CCGGCTGCTCAGCGAGAACGACATCCGCTTTTTGGAGCAGTTCAAAAGCAGCATTTAAGTTCCCCTTTTTGTTTTTTGGACGCATACTATTTTTAACACAAAATTAAGTTCGATTGGTTTGGTCTTAATCGAACCAACCTTATTTTTGCAGCTTCAAAATTTCAGTATGGTACCCACAAAACATGAATTGACGGAAACCTTGGGACTGCATCTGGAAGGGGAACACAAACTCCCCCCTTTGGCCGCACGCATCTATGCAATATTGATTTTGACCGCACAGGAAGGGCTCAGTTTTGAGGACTGTCAGGAAAAGCTCGGGGCGAGCAAAAGCTCCACCTCCACATCGCTGAACCTCCTGCTCAATATGGGGATCATCTCCTATTTCACCAAACACGGGGATCGAAAGCGATATTTTACCGCAACCAAGAAAAAAAACTTTTTCCTGACCAAGCTTCAGGAGAACCTAAAAAGGTTGGAGACCGAACAGAACATCATCTCCCTTTTGGTGGATTTCAAGAGCTGCAACAATCCAAATATTGCACAAAATGATATGGACAAGGTCAATGTCTATCTCGACTATGTGAACAAGAACAAGTCCCTTCTGAAGGACTCCATCAAAAAATTGAAAACCATAGAAGCCTAACAACAAAAAAATGTCCCTTGCTTTAAACCTTAATCCTTTAAAATCACAGATGAAAACAATACGGATACCCATGGCCCTGGCCGCAATGTCACTTCTAATGGCCTGTGGCGGCAAAACCCAACAACCTACCGCCCCACCCCCGCCCTCGCTGAAGACCACGGTCCTTGAAAAGCGGGACATCACCATCGACAGGACCTATTCCACCACCATGGAAGGGGTCCAGAACGTGGAAATCCGACCCAAGGTCTCCGGTTTTGTCCAGGACATTTATGTGGAAGAGGGACAAAAGGTCAACAAGGGGCAACTCCTCTTCAAATTGGAGACCCAATCCCTTTCCCAGGAAGCCAAAGCGGCCCAAGCAGCGGTCAACGTGGCCCAGGTGGAAGTCGAAAAATTGGTCCCCTTGGTGGAAAAGGGAATCATCAGCCAGATACAGCTCGAAACGGCCAAGGCCCGTTTACAGCAGGCCAAGAGCAGCCACAACAGTATTGTCGCCAATATCGGATACTCCAACATCCACAGTCCGGTCACCGGCTTTATCGGGGGAATCCCGTACAAGGAAGGCGCCCTGGTGAGTTCCGCCATGGGACAGCCCCTGACCGTGGTCTCCGATATCAGCAGCATTAGGGCCTATTTCTCCATGAACGAAAAGGAACTCTTGGAAATGAGGTCGAGACTCTCCCTCAGTGAGGGGACCGGGGACCGGGAGGCACAGAAGGTGGAATTGATCATGATCAATGGGAAAACCTATCCCCATAAAGGGGAGATCGCCATGATCAACAACATCATAAACCCGACTACCGGAAGCGTCACCCTAAGGGCGGACTTTGACAATCCCGACCTGATCTTGAGCTCGGGAAGCACCGGAAAGGTCCGTATTCCCACCACCTTCAGTGATGTGTGGGTCATCCCACAGTCGGCCACCATCGACCGTCAGGGCAGAAAAATGGTCTTTGTCCTCGATGGGGAGACCGTCAATCCAATCGCCCTTGATATCATTGCACAGACCGATACGGAATTTGTGGTGTCCCAGGGCATTGAACCCGGAACCGCCATTGTGATCGAAGGGGTGTCCAGATTAAGGGACGGCCAGACCATCAACCCCATCAAAGAATAGTACCCTTAACCCGCAAAGAACAAAGAACCCATGTTCCAAAAATTTATAGACCGTCCCGTTCTCTCCACGGTTATTTCCATCATCATTTTGATTCTGGGCATCCTGGGGCTCAGCACCCTGCCCGTGGAACAATACCCCGAAATAGCACCCCCCACAGTCAATGTCGACGCCACCTATACGGGGGCAAACGCAGAGACCGTCCTGAATTCCGTGGTCATTCCCTTGGAGGAACAGATCAACGGAGTGGAAGGCATGACCTATATGACCTCCTCCGCCGGAAACGACGGCCGGGCCAACATCAACGTCTATTTTGAGTTGGGCGTCGATCCGGACATCGCCTCGGTGAACGTCCAGAACCGGGTGGCACGGGCCACCAGTTTGCTTCCCCAGGAAGTGATCCAGACCGGGGTGAGCACTGCCAAGCGCCAGAACTCCGCCCTGCTCTTCATGTCGGTATATTCCGCCAATGAGGCCTATGACGGCATCTTTGTGGAAAACTATGCCAAGATCAACCTTTTGCCCAAAATCCAAAGGATCAAGGGGGTGGGGAACGTCCAGGTCTTTGGGGCCAAGGACTACTCCATGCGAATCTGGATCTCCCCGGAAAAAATGGCCGCCTACAACCTGATCCCCTCCGACATCCAGGCCGCCCTAAGGGAACAAAACCGGGAGGTCGCCACAGGAAAGATCGGGGAGAACTCCGATGGGACCTTCGAATACGTACTGAAATACAGGGGCCGCCTCAATGAGGTCCAACAATACAAGGACATCATTTTGAGGACCACCTCGGACGGGGGCTTTCTCCGACTGGGGGATGTGGCCGATATAGAACTGGGGGCCTTCAGCTATGCGGCCCAGAACCTGGGCCAGGGCCATCCCGGGGTGGCCATGGGGGTGTTCCAGACCTCAGGCTCCAATGCCCGTGAAATCACCGAACAGGTCGAACTTGTCATGGCCGAGGCCGCCAAGGAATTTCCCGAAGGGATCGAATACGTCATCCCCTTCAACTCCAAGGACTTCCTGGACGCCTCCATCGACCAGGTGGTCGCGACCCTGATCGAGGCCTTTATCCTGGTGTTCCTGGTGGTCTTTTTGTTCCTCCAGGACTTAAAGTCCACCCTGATCCCGGCCATAGCGGTTCCGGTGGCCATTGTGGGTACTTTTTTCTTCCTGCAACTCTTTGGATACTCCATCAATATGTTGACCCTCTTTGCCATGATCTTGGCCATTGGGATCGTGGTGGACGATGCCATAGTGGTGGTCGAGGCCGTACACGCCAAACTGGAATCAGGGGCCAAAAGCGCGTTAAAAGCGACTCATTCAGCCATGGAAGAAATTACCGGCGCCATTATCTCGATTACGCTGGTAATGGCGGCCGTATTTATTCCCGTTACGTTTGTCAGCGGCCCTACCGGAATATTTTATGAACAATTTGGCGTCACCCTGATGGTTGCGATCGGCATTTCGGCTTTGAATGCGCTTACGCTTAGTCCCGCGCTCTGCGCGCTCTTCCTGAAACCGCATCACTCGGAAAAAGAGGAGAAAAAAGGATTGCTTAAACGATTTTTTGCGGCTTTTAATATTGCTTTTGAAGCAGGTTCCCGACGCTACGTACAGGCGCTCCGTGTTCTCTACCGCCATAAATGGCTTACCGCCGCCATTTTGATCTTATCAGCGGGCGGCATCTGGTGGACCGTAGCTACCACGCCAACGGGTTTTGTGCCCAATGAAGACCGGGGAATGGTATTTGCCAACGTAGAACTTCCCGCCGGAGCCAGCCTGGACAGGACCGTGGCGGTTACGCGGGAATTGTATGAGAAAATTGAAGAAATTCCGGGATTTGCAGGCGGATCATTGGTCAACGGGTACAGCCTCATCTCCGGTGCGGGGAGTAATTACGGACTTGGCTTTTTAAAACTGGATCCCTGGGATGAAAGAAAAGAGGATTCGTTATCGGCCAATGCCATTCTCGCGAAAATGTTTGCCGTAGCGGCCACTATTCCCGACGCCAATATCCTGTTCTTTTCGCCGCCCAGTATTCCGGGTTTTGGCGTATCGTCGGGTTTTGAGTTGCAATTGCTCGACCGGATGGGCGGAAGCTTTAACGAACTCGATCGCGTCGCGCAGGATTATTTACGCCAGTTAATGCAACGGCCGGAGATCCAGTTTGCGCAAAGTTCTTTCAATACCAATTA
>CALDPL010000008.1 GCA_937911965.1 uncultured Allomuricauda sp.
CCGTTCCCAGGGCAACTGAATCTGGTGTTCAATTAAAAAAACGGGGGATGGCTAGATAACCTATAATAGGGATAAAATTGCAAAATATTTTCCATTATAACGGTTTTTAAGGCAAATATTTTCCATTATAAACCATTGAAGAGCTTTTCTACTATGGAGGTATAATTTGGTAGAAGTGTTAATTATTTTCCACTATAACCGTTTTTGAGGCAAATATTTTCCATTATAAATGTCCCTTGTTGAACCAAGAAAAGATCGTGCTGGTTATTGGCATAAATGTGGTTGACCCCCCAGGAATCCCGAAGGATCTCCACGGGCTCCAAAAGCCCCGGCAGCTCCAGGGTGGAGGACTGCTGTGCCTTGGTCGCGGGAGTGATCAGCAATAGGGGAACACAGAGTATAAAGGTTTTGAATGCCCCTATTGGGTTGTGGGATGCTTGTGCCATATCAATGGGATTGGGTTTAAGGCAAGATACAATTTTGATCTTCACCTGAACATTCCAAATCCGATGGAATGGAAGATTCTTTTTTCGATATGAACAGATTTGTGCAAATCATTTCTATCGCTCACAAATTCTCCGTAACTTACTGTTCTTTTATCGGAGTCCGTTCCGATAAGAATTCAACCCAGAAAAAACATGATTGTTCATTATGGAAACACCTAAGACAAAATCCACCCGTTCCATCAATATCAAGGGAAAAACCTATCAATTCTGTTCCCTTGCGGACCTGCCCCAGGGAAAGGCCGATAGCCTTCCCTTCAGCATCCGTATCCTTTTGGAGAACGCCATTCGCAACTATGACGGTTTCAGCATTACCGAGGAGCATATAGCCACCTTGGCCCATTGGACCCCCGCCCCGGTGGACAAGGACATTCCCTTTAAGCCGGCCCGCATCCTGATGCAGGATTTTACAGGGGTCCCCGCCGTGGTGGACATGGCCTCCCTTAGGGGCGAATTCGTCCGGCATGGGGGCGATGGACAAAAAATCAATCCTGCCATACCTGTGGACCTGGTCATCGACCACTCCGTACAGGTCGATTATTACGGCACGGATTATTCCTATGGAAAAAATGTCCAAAAGGAATACAAAAGGAATTCGGAACGTTATGAACTTTTGAAGTGGGCACAGAACGGCCTGCGCAATTTTACGGTGGTTCCCCCTGGATTGGGAATATGCCACCAGGTGAACCTGGAGTACCTGGCCAAAGGGGTCACTGCCCGGGACGGCTGGTTGTTCCCAGATACCTTGGTGGGGACCGATTCCCATACCCCCATGGTGAACGGAATCGGGGTCCTGGGCTGGGGCGTCGGCGGGATTGAAGCAGAAGCCGCCATGCTCGGACAACCTATTTTCTTTACCTGCCCCGAGGTCGTTGGCCTGAAATTGACAGGAATCATCCCGGAACATTGCACGGCCACCGATATGGTACTTTCCATCACCAAAGTACTCCGGGATACCGGAGTGGTGGGTAAATTTGTCGAAGTGTTCGGGGATGGCTTGGACCATCTGACCGTTACCGACCGGGCGACCATTGCCAATATGTCCCCAGAGTTCGGCTGTACGGTCACCTATTTCCCCATTGACAGCCGTACCCTTCAGTATATGGAGCAGACCAATAGGACGGAAGAGGAAATACAGATTGTGGAACAGTATTGCAAGGAGAACCTGTTGTGGCGTACCGGGAAGGAGGACATCAAATACTCCTCCGTGGTGGAATTCGACCTTTCCAGCCTGGAACCCACCGTATCGGGTCCCAAACGCCCACAGGACAAGATTTTGGTCAAGGAACTCGACAAGCAGTTCAAGCATCTATTGGAACAGGAATACGACAGGTCCTACCACCCTGTGGCCGATAGACGGGAATCCGCTTGGCTGGTCGAAGGCGGGTCGGGAACGGAATTCACATTTGGGAAGGTGCCACAAAATGCAGACACAACCTTTGAAGTGGAACCCGAGACCATACAATCGGTCCGGATCAAGCACAGGAACAAGGAATTCATTCTCAGTGACGGCAGCATAGTGATCGCAGCGATAACCAGCTGTACCAACACCTCCAATCCGGCCGTAATGGTCGGCGCCGGCCTCCTGGCCCGAAATGCGGTCATGAAGGGACTGCGCACCAAATCATGGGTAAAGACCTCCATGGCCCCGGGTTCCAAGGTGGTCACCCAATACTTGGAACGCTCCGGGCTCAATGCGGAACTGGAGGCCCTGCGCTTCCATACCGTGGGTTACGGCTGTACATCCTGTATCGGGAATTCCGGACCCTTGCCTTCTCATATAGCACAGGCTGTGGATGAAAATGATCTGGTGGTAGCGTCGGTACTCTCCGGCAACCGGAATTTTGAAGCGCGAATACATCCACAGGTACGGATGAATTTTTTGATGTCTCCCATGCTGGTAGTTGCTTAT
>CALDPL010000009.1 GCA_937911965.1 uncultured Allomuricauda sp.
TTTTCCCTCCATAGTGAAGAATGGGGTATGCATGTCTCCCGGAAACCTCCACAAGAGCTGGGTCGGGGTGAACATTGACGAGCTCTTCACCCAAACTTCAGGACTGGAATTCACCGTGTTGAACGATGCCGATGCGGCGGGATACGCCTCCATGAACTACGGGGTGGGCCGCGACAGGGACGGATTGGTGATCATGATCACCATCGGGACCGGACTGGGCAGTGGCGCTTTTTTTAACGGCAAGCTCATCCCCAATTTTGAAATGGGGCAGATTCCCTACAAGAAATACAAAAAAATTGAGAAATGGGCGGCAGCCTCGGCCAAGGAGAAAGAAGGCCTCGACTTTGAAAAATGGGGCAAACGCTTCAACAAGTTCCTCAATTTGGTGGAATTGATCGTCTGCCCGGACCTGATCATAATCGGTGGGGGAACATCCAAGGATTGGGACGAATTCTCCCCCTACATCAAATTGGAAACCCCAGTGGTAAAGGCCGACCTTATGAACCATGCCGGAATCATTGGAGCGGCCGTGGCCTGTCTGCGGGAACAGCACCACGGGGCCTTGGCCAGGGGCTAAGTGTTCTTGTTGCGCTTCCGGTCCACTTCCTTAAGGTGGATCTTGCGAAGCCTTATGATTTTTGGGGTGACCTCCACATACTCATCTTTTTGGATGTATTCCAAGGCCTCTTCCAGTGAAAATTTGATGGCGGGCACTATTTTGGCCTTTTCATCCGCTCCCGAGGAACGGACATTGGAAAGCTTTTTGGTCTTGGTCACATTGACTGTCATATCGTCCCCCCGGGAATTCTCCCCGATGACCTGCCCCTCATAAATTTCCTCTCCCGGGTCTATAAAAAATTTGCCCCTCTCCTGTAGTTTATCGATGGAATAGGGAATGGCGGTACCGTTTTCCATGGAAACCAGGGACCCGTTCATCCGTTGGGGAATATCTCCCTTCAGGGGCTGGTACTCCAAAAAGCGGTGTGCCATGATGGCCTCCCCGGCCGTTGCGGTCAACAATTGGTTTCTCAGGCCGATGATCCCACGGGACGGAATGATGAACTCACACAACATTCTGGAGCCCTTGGACTCCATACCGGTCATCTCCCCTTTCCGAATGGACACCATTTCCACGGCTTTTCCGGAAACCGTGTCGGGAAGGTCTATGGTAAGATGTTCCATAGGCTCACATTTGACCCCGTCAATGGTCTTTATGATGACTTGCGGCTGGCCGATCTGCAGCTCATACCCTTCCCTTCTCATGGTCTCGATCAAAACCGAAAGATGGAGTACCCCACGGCCGAACACCATGAATTTATCGGCACTGTCCGTGGCCTCCACCCTCAGGGCAAGGTTCTTTTCCAATTCCCGTTCCAGGCGTTCCTTGATATGCCGGGAGGTCACGAACTTCCCGTCCTTTCCAAAGAAGGGGCTGTCATTGATCGTGAAGAGCATGCTCATGGTCGGTTCATCGATGGCTATGGTCCTCAACTGTTCTGGATTGTCGTAATCGGCAACGGTATCCCCGATCTCAAATCCCTCCATGCCCACAATGGCACAGATGTCCCCGGCGACCACTTCACGAACCTTGATGCGCCCCAGCCCCTCGAAGGTGTAGAGTTCCTTTACCTTGGTCTTGATGACCTTCCCGTCCCTTTTGACCAGGGAAATGGGTTGGCCTTCCCTCAAGCTTCCACGCTGAAGCCTACCTATGGCAATCCTCCCCGTAAAGGAGGAAAAATCCAGGGAGGTGATCAACATCTGGGTGGAACCCTGCTCCACTTTGAAATCGGGAACGTGCTCAAGGACCATGTCCAATAGGGGTTCGATATTGTCCGTTGGGACCTTCCAGTCCTCTCCCATCCAATTGTTCTTTGCCGAACCATATACGGTGGGAAAATCGAGCTGCCACTCTTCGGCCCCCAATTCAAACATCAGGTCGAAAACCTTTTCATGTACTTCTTCAGGGGTACAGTTTTCCTTGTCCACCTTATTGATGACCACACAGGGTTTCAATCCCAGGTCAATGGCTTTTTGCAGTACAAAACGGGTTTGGGGCATGGGACCTTCAAAGGCATCCACAAGAAGCAATACCCCATCGGCCATATTGAGGACCCGTTCCACTTCCCCGCCAAAATCGGCGTGTCCAGGGGTGTCGATAATGTTTATTTTGGTGTCTTTGTACAGAACGGAAACGTTTTTTGAAACAATGGTGATCCCCCGTTCCCGCTCCAGATCGTTATTGTCCAAGATCAGGTCGCCCTTGTTTTCACTGTCACGGAACAACTGGCAATGGTACATGATCTTATCCACCAGTGTGGTTTTCCCGTGATCGACGTGGGCAATAATGGCAATGTTCTTGATTTTGGACATACAATGTTTTTTGAGGGCGCAAATATACTGCTAATTCTCGCTTGCCCGTGCATCCAAATGTTATTTTTTATAATGGAATTGAATTGAGGCTCAAGTTCATAGCCCCACACACCAACGCTTTTCGCTGATGATCCAGCCTATACTGAGGTTCAGCACCGGTTGGATGGACCCCTTGAAGGGCCCTGCATAATAGCCAGCTCCGGCATCGATGGAGAAACTCAGGCCGGAATCATAACTGCGTTGGACGCCATAGACCAGCCCCCCATAGCCGTGGACCCCCTCTACCCTTTTTCCTTCAACGATACGGTCCCCTGGTGAGAGCAATGCCAGGGTTGGGGCAAAATAATTGCCGGAATTTCCATAGATCGATCTTCTTCGATGGTACCTCCCGTCAAAATTGTGATACCATCGGTATTGGACCGTGATTGCCGGAAAGAATTCAAGCTGATTCCAATCCTTAAGGGGTTCCTCCAAGGCAGGTTCCAGGGCCAATTGCCAGGCCACCCTGAAATCCAGGGTACTGTTCACCCCCACGGCCATTTCATATTCCAGACCGGGGTTGAACATATTGATCTTGAACTGTCGGATTTCACAGTTTTTACCGTATTGGGCTTGGGCAAGGGTGCCTGTCATCAGCAGGGCCAATAGGGAAATGCGGAACATTGTGGGTCGATTTGGTTCTAGTATAACCAGGACTTTTCAAAAATAGTGTACCCGTTCAAAAAGAATTTTTGGTATCCACAAGGCGAAATCGTCCCGGAATTTGGGAAATGTCCAAAAAAGAGGGCCTCCCCCCAATGGAAGTTTTACAGCTTGAATTTCGGCACTTTGGGCTTTCGTTTTGTGGCCACCCATCCAAAGGTAAAGTGCAAGAGGGGTCCGACACCGTTCGGGATCCCGTCCCCCCTATAGTATCCGGCACCCATTTCCAGGTTGAAATTAAAGCCGTTGTCGTAGGTCCTCTGTATGCCATAGACCATTCCATAGAATCCTAAATTAAAGTCATCGGGCCCCTCGATATTGGTGGACAGCCGCAATTGTGAAAAGAAAATCGACTGTGCCGCGGCCAAATAGTCGCCCGAGTTTCCCGAAACATTCTTCCCCTTATCGGCCCTCCGATTGAAATTGTGGTAATATCGGTACCTGTTGTTCAGGGTCAATCCAAGGGAATAGCCTTCCCCATAGGTTGCCGTGGACAGGCCCAGACCGGTGGAAATACTCTGGTTTTTGAACAGTCCCAGTTCGTAGTTCAGGCCGGGACCGAGGAGGTCCAACCTGAATTGATGGCGCTCGAGGTGGACCAGGTCAAAGGTTCCGCCCCTTTCCTGTCTTTGGGCATAAAGGCAGGAGGTGAAAATGAAAAGGGCCGTACAAAGGGTAGAGGTCGTTCTATAATTCACAATCAATGTTATTATGCATTTAAAACTAAAAAGCCCAAACGGCATTAATAGTATCTTTGTGTAAACTTTATGATATGGAACTGAGCGAGATTCCCCGGATAAAACATTCCGACAGCGATCAATTCTTCCTACTGGCCGGCCCTTGCGCCATTGAAGGGGAGGACATGGCCCTACGGATTGCCGAAAAAGTAGTGGCCCTCACCGACAAATTGAGCATCCCCTATGTCTTCAAGGGAAGTTTCAAGAAGGCCAATCGAAGCCGGATCGATTCCTTCACCGGGATTGGGGACGAAAAGGCCCTTAAAATCCTGAAAAAGGTATCGGATACCTTTGGGGTGCCCACGATCACGGACATCCATGAAATTCCGGATGCGGAAATGGCGGCCGAATATGTGGATGTGTTGCAGATTCCCGCTTTTCTGGTACGACAGACCGACCTGGTGCTGGCCGCGGCCCGTACCCAAAAGGTGGTCAATCTGAAAAAAGGACAGTTCATGAGCCCCGAAAGTATGAAACACGCCGTGCAAAAGGTGAAGGACGGGGGGAACGAAAAGGTCTGGATAACGGATCGGGGCACCATGTTCGGGTACCAGGACATGATCGTGGATTTTCGGGGAATCCCCACCATGAAACAATATGCACCCGTAGTCTTGGACGTCACCCATTCCCTGCAACAGCCCAACCAGAGTTCGGGGGTGACCGGGGGCAGGCCCGCCCTGATCTCCACCATGGCACGGGCAGGAATTGCCGCCGGGGTGGACGGCATCTTTTTGGAAACACATTTTGATCCTGCCAATGCCAAGAGCGATGGAGCCAATATGCTGGATATAAGCTTATTGGAAAAATTACTCATGGATTTGACCCTTCTCAGGGCTACGGTCAACAAACTCTAAGCTCCCATTTTATTTTTCCAATTCCCTCTCCTATCGTGATTTAACAAAAGAGGGGATTTTTATTTTTAATTAGTCTCAAAAATCCTTGTTTGAAAAAGGCTTGGAACATACATTTGCGTCCATAACTTATTTAGACTAATTAAATATTAATGAAAAGTATAGTATTTCTCCTCAGTTTATTTCTGGCTCATAATGCATTTGCACAAACGGGCTCCCTCAAGGGAAAGGTGACCGATCCAGGGAACAACCCCTTGCCCAATGTCAATATTTCCCTATCAAACACAAGTCTAGGTACCGTCACGGATCCTTCAGGGATTTATTCCTTGGAAGGGCTGCCCCCAGGTTCCCACACCCTGACCTATTCCATGATCGGATACAATACCCTAAGGGTGGTGACCACGGTCCATGCGGGAAGGACCACCGGAATTGCCACGGTAGTCCTTTCCCCACGGGAGGAACAGTTGGGCGAAGTGGTGGTGGAAGGCCAACAGATCAACAAGTTTTCCCGAAATACCAGCGTATACGTCTCAAAAATGCCCTTGAGTGATTTGGAGAACCCCCAGGTATACAATTCCATTTCCACGGAATTGATGCAGGAGCAGTTGATCACCAATTTTGACGATGCCCTGAAGAATGCACCCGGGATCGACAAGCTCTGGGAATCCACGGGAAGGGGCGGCGATGGTGCAGGTTATTTCTCCCTGCGAGGATTTGCGGTGCAACCCACGATGATAAATGGTCTGCCGGGTTTGACCAACGGAAGTCCCGATCCGGCCAATATCGAGGCCATCGAGGTCATCAAGGGACCATCGGGCACCCTCTTTGGAAGCAGCCTGATTTCCTATGGAGGATTGATCAATATTACCACCAAAAAGCCTTATTTCGGTTTTGGTGGGAATATCTCCTATACCTCGGGCAGTTATGGACTCAATAGGGTCACCGCCGATGTGAACACCGCCTTGGGCGAAAGGGATCAACTGGCCTTGAGGGTCAATACGGCCTATCACTCCCAAAACAGTTTTCAGGATGCCGGGATGAGAAAATCGTTCTTCTTCGCCCCTTCCCTGGCCTATCGGGCGAGCGACCGCCTGTCTTTTGCCATCAATTCTGAATTTTACAACGGGAAAAGTACCAACCAGACCATGTTGTTCGTGGATCGGGGAGCCCCTTTGCGCGTGACCAATATGGATGAACTCAAATACGACCATAAGCGTTCCTATACGAGCAACGATCTATATATCGAGACCCCTACCTACAGCTTTCAGGGACAGATGAATTATAAATTGAGTGATTCGTGGACCTCCCAGACCGTCTTCTCTAGGTCCAGTTCAAGATCTGAAGGGTATTATTCCTACCTCTATGAAATCACGGGCACTGTGGAAGCCATGAACGGTACGGTCCTGGAGGACGGGATTGTTTTGGCGCGATATACCAACAAACAGAATTCCCAGACCCTGGGGACGGACCTGCAACAAAATTTTATCGGGGATTTCAATCTGGGATCCATGCGCAATCGAATGGTCCTCGGACTGGATTATTACAACTCCCGATCCATTGACAACGGCACGGGATATGGAAATCAAGGCTTTGTGTACATCGGTTCCAATGTGGGGGAATTCCAGCCCCTTGCGCCGTCCCTTCACGCCTTTTACGGCACCCCTATGGGCGGGGGTGCCGATGACACCGGAGTCCTTACACAGGCCGGGGCCGACGCGGGCATCATGGCCTTGGGAGATCCCGGTGCCCAATTCAGCGAGGCCCGTCAGGAAATCTTCAGTGCCTATGGCTCGAATGTGATCAATGTGCTCCCCCAGCTATCGGCCATGTTGAGTGTGCGCCTGGATCGTTTTTCCAATGACGGTTACAACCAAACGGCCATTTCCCCAAAATTTGGCCTGGTGTACCAACCCCTTTTGGACAGGCTTTCCCTTTTTGCCAATTATATGGACGGTTTCAGCAATGTGGGACCGGTCACGGAATTGACCAATGGAAATCCCTCCACAAGGGCCCTGGATCCGGAGCACGCCAAACAATTTGAGGTGGGTTCGAAACTCAGGCTTTTTGGGGACAAACTTTCGGCCAGCCTGAGCTATTATGACATTCAAGTGGAAAATACGGTCCTTAGGGTGGACACCGATGCCAACAATTACCGATATGAGCAAAATGGGGAATTGCACAGCAAGGGTTTTGAAGTCGGTATCACGGCCAATCCAGTTGTGGGACTGAACCTTGTATTTGGCTATAGCTACAACGACAGCGAGTTGGTCGAGGGTGCAGCGGACTTCAAGGACAATCGACCCGAAAGTGCAGGTCCCATGAATTTGGCCAACCTTTGGGCCAGCTATACGTTCTCCGAAGGGCCCCTCACCGGATTCGGGCTCGGTTTCGGGGGCAATTACGCCGGGGAAAACAAGATTTTCAACAGAAACCTGGGGGGAACCTTCACCTTGGATCAATACGTCATATTGAACCAATCCATTTTCTACGATACCAAGGATTTTCGACTGGCCCTGAAACTGGATAATGCCGGCAACACAAAATACTATAAAGGATGGTCCACCATCAGCCCCCAGAACCTGAGAAGCCTATCCGCCAATTTCACCTATAAATTTTAAGCCATGTTCAAAAAAATTGCATTTAGTTTCTTATTGACGATCTTTCCCCTGTTTACGGTCTCTGCCCATTATTTATGGGTGGAGGCCCAAGGATCGGGGATCTTGGGCCAAAAGCACCAGGTCCGGGTCCACTATGGGGAATACACCTATGGGGTGGTCGAACAGGTCAAGGGTGAAAATTTCCCCTTGGTTTCCAAATTCACACTGTGGCTAATCGCTCCGGACGGGTCGAGAAAGGAATTGGCCAGCAAGGCCATGGAGGATCATTTTCAGGCCTATTTCGTCCCTTCCCAAAACGGGGTTTATACCCTGGCGCTCAACAACAATGAGATCGATGTCATCGATTACACCGAGTATGACTTTGGAATATTCAAGACGCATTACCACGCCACGGCCAAAGTAAGGGTCGGGGGTTCCGATGCCGACACCCGGGCATCCAATCCCGATGGCATTGTGGTGAAGCAATTGGCTCAAAGTGGGGAAGACATCAGACTTCAGGTCCTCTACAAAGGGAAGCCTTTGGCGGGGAACGAACTTGTGGTCTATGTTTCCGATCTTTGGTCCAAGACCCTGACCACGGATGAAAGTGGTCAGGTTTCCTTCAGTCTGCCCTGGGACACCAAATACCTGGTGGAGACCACGATCAAAGAAGAGGTTCCGGGCAATTATAAGGGGGAGGACTATCAGTTCATATGGCACTGTGCCACCTTTTGCATTCTTTAAATCCCCAACACAATGGCCACCACAATAACCCTGATCGTCTTTGTCGCCTTTTACCTGCTGTACTGCAGGTCAAATAAAATGCCTTCCCCCACCGGCCTGCATCTGGAACAATGGGCCGGAGGGCATCGAAGGCTTTGTGGATATTGTGGGGTGGCCCTATTGTTGCTCGCCTTGGGGTTGAGCTGCCGGTATTGGGGTTGGGGATCGGGCAGTTTTACCTTTGTCATCATTCTTATGACCCTTGCCAGTCTGATCGTTCTTCTGGCCCCCATGGGATTGTTGAAAATCAGGAACGTGGGGGTGCTGTTGGGAATTTCCTTTATCTGTGAACTTTTTATCCTTTGAAGCCATGCCCGCCAATAATAAATATCTGACCCCGTCCCCTTGGCAACGATTTGCCAAGATAACGGCCGCGATTCTTGGGGGACTGATGGTGGCCGTGCTCTTCCATATGGCCCTGGCAAGCTGGGTGGACCATGTGGCCGTGATCATGACCAGTACCTATACCGCCTTTATCCTCTGGGCCCTGTTGATGGTCCTTGCCTTCTTGGGTAAAAATGGATGGAGGACCTGGGCCCTGTATTTAGGGATTTCCCTGGTATTGGGACTTATATTTTACTGGGGCATTCAAACCAATCCAATCCTTTGACCCAATGGGAAATCGCATATACAATATCCTGTTCCATACCCATACGGTAAGCGGCATTGTCATCAGTGTGGCAATTTATGTCATTTTCTTTACGGGCTCCTTCTCCTTTTTCAGGGATGAGATCAACAATTGGCAACGCGGCCATACGGTATCCCTTTCCGATGAGATCACCATTAGCTTGGATGGATATCTGGAACGGATTTCAAAGGACTACGATCTCTATGGCAGGGATGTGGAACTCAGGCATTATTTCAATGAACGGAACTTAAATGTCAGCCTGGGGGCCTCCAAGGATTCCCTGGCCGGGGAAGATGACAGGGCGCCGGCCTTTTTTTCCATGGATACCCTGGACGGCGGTAAGGGAGATTACCAAAGCACCTACCATCTCGGGGAATTCCTGTACAGACTTCACTTTTTGGACCAGATACCCTACCCCTACGGCAGGACTTTGGCGGGTTTTGTGGCCTTCTTTTTTCTGTTCGCCATTTTCACGGGAATCTTGGTGCACTGGGACAAGATCATTTCCAATTTCTTCACCTTCCGGCCTTGGGCCAAGGCAAAGACCCTCTGGACGGATGCACATACCGCCTTGGGGGTGATCGGCTTTCCCTTTCAGTTTGTATATGCCGTTACCGGAGCCTTCTTTTTATTGAAGGGAATTTTGATACTCCCCGTGGTAACGGGTTTTTACCAAGGGGATGAAAACAAATTCTACGGAGATCTGGAATACAACCACCCCGAATTTGCCTTTTTTAACAAACCCGTGGAGGGGCCCGTTGAAATCGACCCATTGGTGAAAGACCTTAGGGCGGCCTGGGGGGATTTCAGGATCACCGAGGCCCATATCTTCAACTATGGGGATGAAAACATGCACCTGGCCCTGAGTGGGTACCTGGAACACAAAACCAAATTGAACGGGCTGGGATATAGGGTCATCAGGGTTTCCGATGGCTCCACGGTGGAGGAAAGGGTCCCCATGACCAACGATTCCTATCTCGATGGGGTAAAGAACATGCTTTACCGCTTGCATTTGGGAGATTATGCCGGATATGGATTAAGGGTCGTTTCCCTTATTCTTGGCCTGATTTCCTGTTTTGTCATCCTTTCGGGGGTGATGATCTGGTCCGTGGCCCGGGAAAAGAACAATATTCCGGAAAGACGACGAAGATTCAATAGACAGGTGACCAACATCTATATGGCCATCTGCCTGTCCCTTTTCCCGGTGACCGCCATGGAGTTCATCATTGTCAAGATCGCCACTTCAGTGGACATGGCCTTTATGTACCAAACTTATTTTCCCCTATGGTTGGTGGCTTCCCTCCTTTTCATCTTTAAAAAGGATATTGTATTCACCAATAAGTGGAGTTTGATCATCGGAGGGGTTTTGGGTCTTATGG
>CALDPL010000010.1 GCA_937911965.1 uncultured Allomuricauda sp.
GGGATCAAAAGCTATAATTCAGTTGTGGGTTTGATGATAAACCATCAAAAACAGCTGGTGGAGGGAAGGGAAAAATTGTAAGTTATACACACTTCCCCTATATTTAAATTCGCTAATTATACTCAATTTCAATTCTATGAAAATCAAACTATTGATCTTGTCCCTTTTGATGGGCAGTATTTCGCTTTATGCACAGGATTATTTCCCCAAAAACGACGGGGTAAAATCCAAAAACAACAATTTCACCGCATTTACCAATGCCAAAATCCATATAAGCCCCACCCAGGTCATTGATAAGGGCACCCTGTTGATACAGGACGGCAAGGTGGTCCAAGTGGGCCGCTCGGTAACGATCCCCAACAATGCGGTGGTCCGGGACCTTGAAGGAAAGTCCATTTATCCCTCCTTTGTGGACGTGTTCTCGAATTTCGGGATAGCACCGGCCAAGAGGGCGAGCGGTGGGGGTAGGTCCGCCCAGTACGGCCCGGAAAGGGAGGGCTACTATTGGAACGACCATATCATGCCGGAAAACAAGGCCATCAACAGTTTTTCCTACGATTCCAAAAAAGCCGAGGAGCTCAGAAAAGCCGGTTTTGGCGCCGTGAACACCCACATTCAGGATGGGATCGCCAGGGGGACCGGGCTATTGGTGGCCCTGAGCGATGAGGCCTCCCAGGCCCAAAGGATTCTATCCGATAGATCCGGACAATACTTTTCCTTCAATAAAAGCGTGGAGAAAGCCCAGTCCTATCCCAGTTCCCTGATGGGATCCATGGCCCTCTTGCGTCAAATGTACCACGATATGGATTGGTATGCCAAGGGCAACGTCAAGACCAAGGACCGCTCCCTGGAAGCCCTGATCCAAAACCAAGGCCTGACCCAGATTTTTGCCGCCGGCGACAATGGGAACGTACTCAGGGCCGACAAGATCGGGGACCTGTTCGAGATCCAATACGCCATTTTAGGGGGCGGGGACGAATACGAACGGATCGAGGACATCAAGGCCACCAAGGCCAAATTGATCCTACCCCTGAATTTTCCGGATGCCTATGACGTATCCAATCCCTATCAGGCACAATACGTTTCCCTGGAAGATATGAGACATTGGAACCTGGCCCCTTCCAATCCCAAGGTGCTCGCCGAGAACGGGGTGGAATTTTCCATTACCCTGCACGAGCTCAAATCCCCTGCCGATCTCAAGGAAAGGCTCACCAAGGCCATCGCCCATGGCCTGCCCAAGACCAAGGCCCTAGAGGCCCTGACCACGGTTCCAGCGGCCATCCTGGGAATGTCGGACCAATTGGGGTCCCTCAAGGTGGGCAGCCACGCCAACTTTTTGATCAGCTCGGGGGACCTCTTCGATACGGGGACCATCCTCTATGAAAACTGGGTACAGGGAAGCAGGAACATCCTGCAATCCATGGACTTGGTGGACATCCGTGGGGATTATGACATGAATGTCAATGGAACCACCTATGCCGTATCGGTGAGCGGTTCGGTGGACAAGCCCAAACTTGAACTGAAAAAGGGAAGCGAGACCTTGGATTCCAAAGTGGTGTTCTCCGACAACTGGTTGAACCTTTCCTTCACCGAGGACGGGGAAGGCTCCCATAGGTTGGTGGCACAGGTCGTTCCCGGATCTAAGACCATTAGCGGCAAACTGGTATTGCCGGGCGGGAACGAAACCACGGCGCGTTTGACCAAAACTTCGGACTTTGAAGAAAAGGCCAAAGATTCCGAGGCCGGGAAACCGGAACTGCTTGCCGTTACCTACCCCAACGTGGGATACGGGTACAGGGAAAAGCCCAAACAGGAGAACATCCTGTTCAAGAATGCCACGGTCTGGACCGGGGAGGCCATCTTGGAAGGCACCGATGTACTGGTCAGAAACGGGAAGATAAGCAAGGTCGGCAAAGACCTAGGGGCCTCTGGAGCCAAGGTGGTGGATGCCACCGGAAAACACCTGACCGCGGGAATCATTGACGAACACTCCCATATAGCGGCCCTGGCCATCAACGAAGGGGGGCACAACTCCTCGGCGGAGGTCCGGATGAAGGATGTGGTGGATCCCACCGATATCAATATTTATAGAAATCTTGCCGGAGGGGTCACCACCCTGCAGCTCCTTCACGGATCTGCCAACCCCATCGGGGGACGGTCGGCCATCCTTAGGTTGAAATGGGGGGAAAATGCCGAGGGACTGTTGTTTCCGGGCGCCCCAAAATTCATCAAGTTCGCCCTGGGGGAAAATGTCAAACAGTCCAACTGGGGAAGTTTCTCCCGCTTTCCACAGACCCGTATGGGAGTGGAACAGGTCTATACGGACTATTTCCAACGGGCCAAGGAATACGATGCCAAAAAGAAAAGTGGTCAGCCCTATCGCTACGATGAGGAAATGGAGACCCTTGCCGAGATCCTCAATGGGGAACGGTTCATCTCCTGTCACTCCTATGTTCAGAGCGAGATCAATATGATGATGAAGGTGGCCGAAAAATTCGACTTCAGGCTCAACACCCTCACCCACATCCTGGAAGGCTATAAGGTGGCCGACAAGATGGCCGAACACGGCGTGGGGGGTTCCACTTTCAGTGACTGGTGGGCCTATAAGTTCGAAGTGAACGATGCCATTCCCTACAATGCCTCGATCATGGCCAACCGCGGCATTACCGTGGCCATCAACAGTGATGATGCCGAAATGTCCAGAAGGTTGAACCAAGAGGCCGCAAAATCCGTGAAATACGGGGGCATGTCCGAGTTGGAGGCCTGGAAAATGGTGACCCTCAATCCCGCCAAGCTCCTTCACCTTGACGATCGGGTGGGCAGTATTGCCGAAGGCAAGGATGCAGATCTGGTGTTGTGGAGCGACCATCCCCTATCGGTTTATGCCAAGGCCGAGAAGACCATGATCGAAGGCCGGGTCTATTTTGACCTGGAAAAGGACAGGGCCCAACGGGAATCCATCAAAAAGGAAAGGAACAAATTGATAGGAATGATGCTCAACGTGAAGAAGAATGGCGGAAAGACCCAAAAGCCGGTGCAGCACAAGAAACCCGAATTTGAATGTGAAACCCTATAATAGAACCATGATGAAAAATATAATTTTAACCATAGCAATCGCAATAGGGGTTTCAATGAACGCTCAGCAGACCCCTGCCCCGGAGCAGGCCGAAGCCATCTCCATTGAAGGTGCCACGGCACATTTGGGGAACGGGAGGTCCTGGAAAACTCCCTGATCGTGTTCGTGGACGGCAAGCTGGCCTTTGTAGGCAGTGCCAACGCAAGGATAGCCCGAATGGGTACGGTGATCGACGCCAAGGGCAAACATGTCTACCCCGGTTTCATTGCCCCGGCCAAATCCTTGGGACTGGTGGAGGTCGATGCCGTCCGGGCCAGTGACGATCAGGATGAAATGGGGGAAATGATACCCCATGTGAGAAGTCTCATTGCCTATAATGCGGAATCCAAGGTAGTGGAGAGCATGAGGCCCAACGGGGTCCTGATCGGACAGACCACCCCCCAAGGGGGAACCATTGCGGGAACTTCCAGCATTGTACAGTTCGACGCCTGGAACTGGGAGGATGCCGCCCTGAAGACCGATGATGGGATCCATATGGATTGGCCCACCTTCTATAGAAGGGGAAGATGGTGGATGGGAGAGGAACGGGGATTTGTACCCAATAAGGACTATGCCGATGATATCGAGGACATCAAGGCCTTCTTCCTGAATTCCTTTGCCTACGGGAAGGCCACTGCCAAGGAAAGAAACCTGCCCTTCGAGGCCATGTCCGGGCTTTTTGACGGCTGCAAACGCCTGTATCTTTATGCCGATGGTGAAAAGGAAATGATCGATGCCGTGACCTTGGCCAAAGCTGTTGGGGTTAAGAACATTGTGATCGTCGGAGGGGGCCGTGCCCATAAGATCACGGATTTCCTCAAGGAAAACAATATTCCGGTATTGGTGAATCTCACCCACGACCTTCCCCAATTTGACGACGACGACTACGACCTTCCCTATAAATTGCCAAAGCTACTCGTGGATGCCGGCCTGTTGGTAGGCCTTCAGAACATAGGGATGGACAACTTCCAGACCAGGAACCTGCCCTTCCATGCCGGGCATATCGTGGGCCAGGGTATGGACCGGGAAACGGCCCTTCAATTGATCACCGGCAATACGGCCAAGATCCTGGGCATAGATGCCGAATACGGAACCCTGGAAGTGGGCAAAAGCGCCACCCTGTTCATTTCAGAGGGCGATGCCCTGGACATGAGAACCAACATATTGTCCAAGGCCTATATCGATGGCAGGGACATCTCCCTGGAAACCCATCAGACCGAACTTTGGAAACGGTACAGGGACAAATACGAAAGGGAGGGCAAATAGCCCAACCCCCAAGAATTCAAGGAGCGGTCTTATTTTAAGGCCGCTCTTTTTTTTGAAATAATTGTCATTGAATAAAAGGTATGGGCAAATTCAAAAAAAATTGATCGACCCATGGGAATTATTGGATTTTCCATCCAAAGGCAAAAAAGGAGTCAGGGGTCGTGGTTTGTATTTACCGATTCCCCTGTTCCAAATACCATTCAAAAAACTTAAAGGTTTCTGCATGGGGATACAATGGATCCTGAAACTCTCGGTCGATTTCCAAACGCTTTGCATTGGAAAGGGCCCCTTTTCGTAGACGGTCTTTGTAATTTTTGTACAATCTGGCATTTTTTAGAAATTTTTCACTCTTGCCGTAATTTGGAATTCGGCCTTTCCCCTTAAGCTGGGTGCACACTTCCTTACAATTGGAATATAACTTCCCGGTCCGGACAAAATGGAGCAGGATCCATATTTCGAAGCAAAGATTGTTTTCAAGAACGATTATTCCAGAGGCTTCGGCCAGTGCCTTGTCCCTTCCATAGGACAATTCTTGACCCTCCTGAATAATTTTGTCCATATCAATGAGGGCGTAGATATGCGTATAGTCTCCGACAAGGGAACCAGCCCGCTCCAACACTCCCTTGTAATTTCCTATTGTGCGGGGATAGTCGGGAAAAATGGATAGATTGGCCGGTCTGTCCGTATCACGCACATCGGCAAAATAGATCCGTTCGGTTTGTCCGTCTCCCACTATCGCCACAGTGTCCCTATGCTGCCGTCCTTTTGTAGCCCTTCACATAATCTCAGTCCTCATTCAAATAGGGTGAACCAAGATTGGGCTTGGCCCCCAGCCTCCCTGATCTGTAGGCATTGATAATGCTGGCCCCCTTTCTTAGCACGCCGCTATCGAAATCGGAGGCAGAATATAAATCGATTGATCCAGTATCGTTTTTCTCACTGAACCACAATGCATCCCTTCTAATGAAATCCTGATTTTCCATCAACGGATCGGAAAAATTTATGCTCAAAAGTGCGGCGGGAGCTGTGGTTGCGCTGATGTCGACAATCGTAAAATTGTTTTGTCCGGGAATGACAAATTTATTTTCACCATTTTTTTCAGCACCGATTGGCTTTCCGTCCCATTTAATTATGATTTCAGAATCTTCAATTTTTCGGCTTATACTATCAATTTTAAAGTTGAAATATTTTGCATCGGCGCTTTCCGAAGGCCATTTCAACTTTAGGTTTTTTCCATTTTGCGAAGCCGTAACGAGCTGCTTTGCATTTTCCGAAGAAATAAAATCAGACGTCTCGATGAACGCTTCCACATATTGCCATTCCTTGCTGTAGCTTTGGAGTTTGCCAATGTCAACTTTGAAATTTGGCGCAATTGTAT
>CALDPL010000011.1 GCA_937911965.1 uncultured Allomuricauda sp.
ATTTTCTCATGGGAATACCTGCAACCGGGTCCCCAGTGGTGGGACATCAAACTCAGCAGAAAGGTGCCCAGGGTTCCAAATGAAAAGGCGGATGACGTCATTTTGAACATTCCGGCCATTGAACCAAAAGAAAAACACGCCTTGATATTCAAGTTGTTTGAATCCAAGGGACCGGGGGAATCTTTCATCATCCATAACGATCACGACCCAAAACCGGTGTTCTATCAACTGCAGGCCATGCACGGGGATGCCCTTGTATGGGAGTACCTACAAGAGGGTCCACAATGGTGGGACGTGCGGGTCGGAAAAAAAGAACAGTGAAGCCAAGAACCTCAAAATGAAAGTCAATGGGCATGTCGATCAATGAACGGACCAAGTTATCGGAACTGTTGAAACATCACCCCGATGCCCTGGAGGCCATCGTATCGCTCAGTCCCGATTTCAAGAAGTTGAGGAATCCAGTGTTGAGGGCCTTGATGGCGGGAAGGACCACCATTGCAATGGCCTCGAAAATGGGAGGGATCGGTCCCTCCGATTTTTTCAGAGCATTGGAAGCCCTTGGCTTTGAATCGGAAGCTTCCCAAGGGAGCTTGTCCCAGGAACCCGTCCCCAAAAACATTCCCAGGCCCGAAGCCTTGAAAAGTTTGGCAGCGGAGCGGCTTGTATCCTTTGATGTGCGCAGTATCCTGGCAGATGGGAAAGATCCGCTGAGACCGATACAGCAAAGGGTAAAGTCCCTCAAGGCGGGGGAGGTCCTCTTGATCGTCAATACCTTTGAACCGGTCCCCTTGATCAAAGTCCTGGAAAAGCAGGGGTTTCAATCCCATGTCGAAGTCCTTGCTCCCGATAGGGTAGAAACTTATTTTTATCGACTGGAAGGGGAAGGTGCCCCCATGGGGGAAGTCCAGGTCGGGGAGGAGGAAGGCTCCACCTCTGGGGATTGGGAGCCGCTGTTGGAACGGTTTGCGGGCAATTTGGAGGAAATCGATGTCCGCCACCTTGAAATGCCCATGCCCATGATGACGATTCTGGAGGCCTTGGAGACCTTGCCCCAGGGCAAGGCCCTGTACGTGTACCATAAGAGGATCCCCGTGTTTCTGCTTACCGAACTCCGGGAACGGAATTTCGATTATCGGATACGGGAAGTGGGGGATGGGGAGGTCTATCTTTTGATATTCGCAAACCAATAAGTTTCCTATGTTGGCACCTTCCATAGGCGGATTACAGAAAACGACCAATTACAGGGTGGTACTGCCCTTTTATATCTATGCCTCCCTGGGGTTTCTATTGGGCACCATCCTCCTATGGTTCGGCACCGAGGCGGTGGAAGCCCACCATTTCCATCCGAAGACCCTGGCCATCACACATACCATGGCCCTGGCCTGGGGCAGCATGATGATCTTTGGGGCATCCCATCAACTTTTGCCCGTGCTTGTGGAAGGCAAATTGGCCAGTGATGTCCTGGCCTACCTGACCTTTGGTTTTACCGCTGTGGGCATCCCGATCCTGGTCTATGGATTCTATATCCTCGACATGGGCCTGCCCATGCAGATCGGTGCCGTTTTGATCAATATCGGTGGGGCCTGTTTTCTGGCCAATGTCCTGGGCAGTTCCTTTGGGAGCGATAGGAGGAATGTGCACGCCTGGTTTGTGATCACGGCCACCCTATGGCTGCTGGGGACCACTTTTTTTGGGCTGCTGCTGGTGCTGAACTTCCGTACCCCCATCCTGCCCTCGAATTCCTTGGATTACTTGTCCATACACGCCCATATGGGGATTGTCGGATGGTTTGTCCTGATGGTGATCGGGGTGGGATCCCGGTTGATCCCGATGTTCTTGATCTCCAAGTATACCGACGAAAGGGCGTTGTGGTGGATCTTTGCCCTGTTGAACCTCGCCTTGATAAGCTTTATGGTGCTCCATCTCTGTGGGGTCCCACATGAATTCTTCCATATTCCGATCATCCTAGGGCTTAGTGCCATTGTTCTGTTCGCGAGGCATTGTTACAGGGCCTATCGGGTGAGGATCCGCAAAGGCGTGGATCGACAAATGAAGACTTCCCTGATTTCCGTGGCCCAAATGCTGCTGCCCTTTGTGGCCCTGATCGTTTCATTGGTGTTTTTGCCGCAGGGAGAATTCCCGAGAATTGCCTTGATCTACGGGTTCTGTATCTTCTTTGGCTGGATCACGGCCATCATTTTGGGCATGACCTTCAAGACCATGCCCTTTATCGTCTGGAACAAAGTATACCGAAACAAGGCCCATAAAGGACGGACCCCGGCTCCCAAGGATCTCTTCAATGAAGGGGTCTATAGAATCATGTTGTACTGTTATCTGGGAGGGTTCATCACCTTTGTCCTGGGCATGGTCCTTCCCAATCGACTTGTATTAAAAGCAGCTGCACTGGCCTTGCTCCTTGCCGCTGTGCTCTATGTGTATAATGTGGCGGTCACCGCCACTCATAAATCCAAACAGGAATGAACATCAAAACGAACAACAATGAAAAACGGGACCTTGCCCTGCAGGGCCTGTACCATGTGGACGACCCGGAAATTGGGTTGAACATCGTGGACCTGGGACTGGTCTACGAATTGGACTTTGATGAAACCGATCGACAACTGGGATGTCTGATGACCCTGACCACCCAGTTCTGTCCCATGGGCGATGCGATCACCTCGGATACCTTCAACTCCCTGAGCAGTTCTTTTCCCGATTGGGAGGTGAAGGTGCAATTGACCTTCGAGCCCCCTTGGCACTTTGGGATGATTTCTCCCGAGGGGAGGGAATTTTTGGGTCGGTGAACCGTGGAACATCAAATGGAACAATATGCTGAGTTTAAGCTGTAAAACGGCCATCAAGGCGGTCATCTACCTCTCGGGAAAAAGCGGGGAGGGCGAAAAGGCCAACATCAGGGAAATTTCCGCAAGCATCAATGCCAGCGAGCATACCGTTGGCAAGATCTTGCAACAGTTGTCCCGACGGAAAATAATCAATAGCCTCAAGGGCCCCTCGGGAGGGTTTTATCTCAGTGGGGACCAACAGGAACAGCCGATAATCAATATTGTACGTGCCATCGAAGGGGATGCCGTCTTTACCGAGTGCGGCCTGGGTCTGGGCTCCTGTTCGGCCACCCGGCCCTGTCCGATACACGATCGCTACAAGGAGGCCCGGGAATTGATGGAAAACATTTTCAGGGACAGTAAGGTGCGTTCCCTGTGCAATTCGGTCACCAACGGAATGGCTTACCTGATCGATTAGACAAAAAGAAAAAATAATGTATAACAAGTAAACCCAATAGACATGACATTGGAAAAAAATGCGGAGGGAGCCCTGGACGTACGCGTCCTGGTCCCGATCAAAAGGCACGAACTTTTGATCCAACTCTTTAAAGACCTGCCCGTGGGCGACAGTTTTGATTTTATAAACGACCACGACCCAATTCCTTTGTTCTATGAGTTCCGCTCCATTTACGGGGATGTGGTAGGCTGGGAATACCTGAACCGCGGTGGAAGGGAATGGAAGGTGAGGGTAAGCCGTATGGAAGCGTCCAAAGGAGTTGAAATGGAAGGGATATCCACCTTGTTGGACCTTCGAAAAGCGGATAAAAAAGAGTGGAAACAGATTGTCTTTCACCGCTATGGGATGATGGAGCAGGATACCACCATGGAACTGATATCCAGTGAGGATCCCATTGAAATTCACGATATTTTCATCAATAAGTTCGAAGGCAGGCATCGATGGATCTACAAGAATAAAACCGAAGGGGAGTTTGTGATCCACATCACCAAGGGGGATGACAGCGGCCTGGGTGAGGAAGGTTTTTCCGTGGTCCAGGAATTCGATCTGCGGCCATTTCCCCCGACCGAGAGGCACGAAATGTTCTATAGGGCCTTTGAGGATATCCGTCCCGGGGAGGCCTTTGAGTTTGTGAACGATCACGACCCCAAGCCGCTCTACTATCAAATGGAGGCCGAAAGCAAGGAGCCCTTTGGATGGGAGTACATCGAAAAGGGTCCGGAGGCCTGGAGGGTCAGGGTGATCAAATTAAAGCCGTGAAAAATCCTTTGGATTCCAAATCCCATGGATCACTTTAGGCTTCCATAGATGATGTTCGAGACCTTTTCCACAAAATCCCCATGGGAGTTTGGGGAATGTTGGGTCATGATCAGGCAGATCAGTTGCTCCTTGGGGTCGGCCCAATAGGTGGTGCCGTAATAGCCTCCCCAGGCAAAGGAACCCTCGCTCCTCATATGGCGTTGTGCCGATTTTTTGGAGGTCAGGGAAAATCCAAGGCTAAAATTGTCATCCCCGAACATGCCGGGGCCCAATTGAGGGCTGAGCATCAATTCCGCGGTCCGCCTTCCCAATATCTGTGCGCCGTTGTAGCTGCCCCCGTCCAAGAGCATCTGAAGGAAAACGGCATAGTCATGGGCGGTGGAGGACAGCCCGGCCCCTCCCGAGAAATAAGTTTTGGGAATCAGGGGGTAATTGGAGTCTATGACATGGAGTTCGGGGTCCCATTCGATGATCTTTTTGTTTGCGTCCTCGGTGTATACCGTGGGAAGCTTATCGGCCTTTGCAGGGGGGACGTTGAAATGGGAATCCCCCATGCCCATGGGTCCAAAAATATGCCTGTTGAAATAGCCTTCCAGGGTCTCCCCACTGATCACCTCGATCAGACAGCCCAAAAGGTCGGTGTTCAGGCCATAGGTGAAGCGTTCCCCCGGTTGGTGCCTCAGGGGCAGGGTCCCCAAGGCCTTCATTTTGGAAAGCAGGCTTTCATTGAAATTCCCAAGGCCCGAGGGGATTTTGTGTTTGGCGTAGACCGCCTGCATGGTGTCGTTGCCGATCAGGGGATAGTCGATGCCCGAGCTGTGGGTCAACAGGTCCCGAAAGGTGATTTCCCGATTGGCGGGAACCGTGGTATAGGTCGTATCCGATGGATTGAAGCCATCGATGACCTTTGGATTTTTGAATTCGGGTATAAAATCGGAAATGGGTTGGTCCAATCCCAGTTTTCCCTGTTCGAACAATTGCAAGATGCCCAGACTGGTAATGGCCTTGGTCTGGCTCATGATCCTGAATATGGCATCGGGCCTCATGGGTTTTTTGGTATCGCGGTCCGCCAGTCCAAATCCCTTGTGGTAGACCAATTTGCGGTCTTTTGCCACCAGGACCACGGCACCGACCAGCCAATCCTTTTCCAGGTATTCCCCCAATACGGCATCCACCCGCTGCAGACGGGCATAATCAATGCCGTTGTGTTTTTCCACGGTCTTGGAAAGGCTTTGGGATAGGACAGGCTGCATCGATAAAAGCAGCACAAGGGACAGGATAAGGGAAACAGGTCTTTTCATCTTTTGGTTGTTTGAAGGTTGGAATCCATCATTTGGGTCCGGGATGGATTATTTTTTCAATACCCCTAATGTAATGATTTGGCCTGTATTGGAATGCGCCAATACCTCCATTTTTTTGTTGTGCCTCATTGTTTTGGCCCCATGTCATATTAGAGTGGACCTGGCAATGTACAATCATCCAATTCACAACTTAAGTCCAAATAATGTGGAAAAAATCACATAATCTGGACTTATTGCGTGATACAGACAGAAAAAACCCTACAAATTACAGTACAGCATAGATTGGGCCGGTCCCTGCTTATGATATGAACGGCCCCTGTATGGGGTGTTTTTTTCCAAGATCCAATTTTGTTCCGTTCCTCACTTTTTGAACATGAAATAAACGGCCAGAATCAGGAATACAAAGGAAATGATGTGGTTGGCCCTGAAGGTCTCCGTCTTGAAGACCAAAAGGGTGAAAGCGGCAAAGACCAGCCCGCCCAGCGCGAGCCAGAAGAGCTGCTCCCGCGCCG
>CALDPL010000012.1 GCA_937911965.1 uncultured Allomuricauda sp.
GGGGCCGATCGCCTCCAGCCGCTCCAGGTCCGCGGCGATGTCTTCGTCCAGCACCGTCCATTCGTCGCGCAGGTAGTTGACCGAGACCGCCTGGACTTCACCGGTGGCCGGATCGGTCAGTTCAAAGGCGGTAAATCCCTGGGGATAGATGAATCCGATCAAGGGGTGCCGGCTGTGTACAAATTGCCCCCCGGGATTACTGATCACCGGGACCTGGGTCAAGGGTGCGGGTATGGAATGTGCAAATTCCCAATAGATCCCGGTCGGCCCTGTGGCATTGGGGCAGAGTCCCTGGGGTTCGGGAACTCCCGCCCCCTCCCCTGAATCCGAACTGCATCCGACAAAAAGGGAAATTGCCAATACGGCCCAAAACGATGGAAAGGTTTTCATAAAGGTCTGTTTTTCCCCTTATCGGGAAAAAATCGGAATGTCATCCATTAACCCCCCCTGTCATGGACAGAGGGGCCAACGAACATGGATACGGGTCAAATCCTATGTTCCTTTCCCATACCTGTTAGGATTGGGACCTTATTGTTTTGAACAATTTTCGCAACAATAGGATCGACCCGTATTTCTTGATTCCATCCAGACCCTTTTGGAGCCAATTGATGGAGGCGATATCGGATTGTACCCCCAGCTTGGTGGCCTTGAGCCGCTCCTTGGCGATATTCCGTTTGAGCCGGGTGCGTTTGAGCTCCAGTTCAAGTTCATCAAAAGAATCAAATTTATTCATCACTGTCGTCAAAAAAGGTTTTGGACATGACATTGAGCACCTTCCTATCGATGATCTCCTTTCTTCCCAGGTAAATGATCAGGGCCACCAAGAACAGGAATCCGGCCACAACCGCAAACCCAAGGGTATTGCTCTCCAGCAGTTCCCCGAGGGCAAGTGCCCCGGCCACCGCCAAAAGAAGGATTCCCAGGAACACTATGCCCCCAATGAGGGCCATCTTGCTGATGATGGCCAGATTGCCGGCAAGTATTTGGAAGACCTTCAGCTTGTAATAGCGTACCCCTTGTTCCAGATAGTCCTCCCCTGCGTCCATGGCATCGGAGGAAGCCCTGTCCAAATTCTTCAGGAATTGCATCAGCTCGTTTTTTGCAACTTTTTATTGCGTGCCTTCAAATCCTTCAATTTGTCCTCCAGCTTGCCAATGACCTCCTCTGCCTTGTAACTGGTATCGCTCACCAGATGGTCCAACTTGGCATCCAGGCTTTCCTTTTTGGAGGATATGGTGTCCATTACGCCATCCTTGAGGTGCATCGCACTTTCGGCCAAATGGTCCTTGGCCTCGATGGCCCTATCCGATATCCTCCTTCGGGTAGCGGATCCTTTGTCCGGTGCATAAAGTATGCCTATGATGGCCCCTATTGCCGTACCGGCCAAAACGCCGAGTACCGTATTTGAATTATTGCCCATAATATTTGATTTAAAGATTAATAAACATTGTTATACCACAAATATGGTTCAATCCCGGGGTTTGGATTGACCCTAAAAATCCTAATCTTGACGGGTTTGGTCAGCAGGGTGGAAATTGTGGAAAAAGACCATGGGAACCGCCTTAAATATATACTCCCCCAGTGCCAAAACCCCTGAAGCTCGGTTTTGTACGCACAGGGGGAGTATTGGAATTCCCCGTGGAGAAATCGATTTTGTCCCTATAAATCCGGTAGGGTCGAATCCCTTTCCATGGAATCCCGTAAAATGGAATCCCTCTTTTGGTCAATACTGTCCCTTTGATCGCTCCCGGACCATTCCCTAAATTGGTCCATGCTCTCTTGTTTTTCCCGTTCCACTTCCTGGAGCCCGTCCCCATCGGGTTCGTTTGTCGGTCTTTCCCTGCACGAATTGGCGCTCAATGCGACCAGGATTGCGATCATCGTCATCATAGCATATTTTTTCATAGTATATCTTTTTATGTTCCTTGTCGAAAATTAGGCATAATCCCTTGGGCAGGTGGATCATATCCAGTCAATAAATGCCTCGATAGCTGCCGATGGCGTCCTTTGGGGAATGCGTCAACAATCCATTTAAAAAAGCTAAGGGATACGGCTTCCATGGCCTAATTTGGAAGGAATCGGGAGGTTGAATCCCCCTTAAAAGGAATGTTAATTAAACAGAAATAAGATGAAAGTATTGAAATCGATCAGCGTAGTGGCCCTCTTCCTCATGGTATTTGGAAGTTCGGCCCAAAGCAGCAACGACCAAAGGGTCATAGATGATGCCCAAAGGGCCAAAAAGGAATTGTTGGCCGAGGACAAGGGACTGGAACTGTTTTTCAAAAATTCGACCGGATATGTCATTTTCCCAAATGTCGGGGAAGGCGGCTTTATCCTCGGGGGCGCCTCCGGTAACGGAGCCGTCTATGAAAACGGAAACCTGATCGGCATGGCCGACCTTAAAAAGGTGGATGTGGGGTTCCAGTTCGGCGGCCAGGCCCTCATTGAGGTGATTTTCTTTGAAACCGAGGAAAGTCTCAACGAATTCAAGGCCGGCCAATACACCATATCCGGGGATATTTCGGCCGTGGTCGTGGAATCCGGGGTATCGGAGAGCGCCAATTACAACGATGGGGTCGTCGTTTTTGCCCTGCCCAAGGCAGGTTTGATGGTGGATGTCTCCGTAGGGGGGCAGCGCCTGTCATTTGTACCCTTTAAATAGGGAATCCGAGGTTTAAAAAAAAGTCGGCGATTGTATTTCGCCGACTTTTTTGATTTTGGATAGCACCACTCAGTGGTTCCAAAGTCCCGCAAGTCCTTTTTTCCATGCCGGCATTTTCCCTTTGGGAATCACGGCCCTGGCCCTTTTGAAAAAGGAGACCGCCCTATTGTTTTCATCGTCCCAATAATAGGAATGCTCCGGGCTCACGCTCAACAGGGCCAGTTTGGGGTCGTCTTTGCCCTCGAACCATTTCAAGAGGTTGAAGTCCCAGAGCTCGTCCCTTTTTTGTTCGACCGGTACCTGGACCGCCCGGCCGTAGATCGTGAGGTATTTTTGTCCTTTGCGGTCCGAGTAGAGGAGCTGTACCCTATTGTCCTCCCCGATATCCTTGAAGAGGCAACTGTCCGTGGAGGCAAAGAACCACAGGTTCCCCTTTTCGTCCAATTGTTGCAGGGTGGCGGGACAGACCGAAAAGGGTATTCTGTCCAGATGGCTGGCAACCATCACTATGCTCCGATCCTCGATCAAAGTCCTCATTTTTCGCAGGCCTTGCTCGTTGTCCAAAAGTTTCTTACCGTTCATGCTTAAGTATTTATCGTTTAATTTTAATTGGGCATTGCCCCTTCTTTGATCATCCCGCCATGCTTCTGCACGCCTTGGCACAGACCAGGCAACTCGCCGCACATACCTTGCAGTGTTCGTGCCCGTGTTCCCCACATTGTTGGGCACACCATTGGCAGACCTCACTGCACAACAGGCAATATTCCTTGGTATGCCTGGCGTTGCCGACCAGGGCATTGATGCAGGTCAGGCAGGCGTCCATGCATTGGAGGCAGCAGTTCGGACAGTCGTTGTCACTTGGCTTTCCGGCCATTGCCACCAAACAGCTCCTGCAGTCGATATAGCAAAGCTGACAGGCCGTAATGCAATTTTGTCGATCGAAGTTCATAGGTTTCCTTCCCTTTTATGGATACGATCTGGTTTCGTTCCCAAGGCCAACAATCTGCCTTTTCGGCCCCATATCGTTCGCCATTATTAAATATAAATCGTTTCAAGGGGCTCTGTTTGCCCAATGGAAAAGATCTTGGATCCCATCAATCTTCAAGGCGACCCATAAGGTTCCCCTAGGGGTCGATCCGGTCCATCCCCCATGGATCGCTCGGGGCTATGGTGTCCCCTTCCTGGACCGTACGACCCTTTTTGCCGTGGGACTTGCGCAGGAGGTCCCTGCTCATATCCAGCAGCAGGCCGTTGAGCTCCTCGACCCAGGTCTGGAGCATGACCGCCGTACCTATGGGAAGGGCGCCCAGGGCCAGTACCCTTTGGTGGCAGAGCAGCAGTTCCCGTTCCTTTTGCAAAAGGAGGGCGTCCAAACCGGTCTGGGAAAGGGATTGCTCCAACATGGATTTTTCCATGGGAACAAATATTCCCCTGTACCGCCCAAGGGATTCCCGCATTCCCGATGGGAAAATGGTGTTCAATTCCCGGGCCAGGCCCTTGGCCTGTTTGGCCAATTGAAAATGTCTTTTCTTGAAATAGGGGCCCTTTTTGGGAAACCTGTCGGCCCGTATCAAGGAGGCATAGGCCTGCTCCCCCGATCTGATATCCTTCAACAGCCGTTTCAAGGCCTTCAGGGGTTCGTTGTCATAGTCAAATTTCATGATAGTCTGTTTAAATAATTCCTTCAATACCCTCAGAAGGCCGATGCAATGGACCCTCCGTCAATTCTAATATTGCCCCCGTTGATGAAACTGGCCCGCTGGGAACACAAAAATGCGATCACTGCGGCCACTTCTTCCGGCCTGCCAATTCGTTCCATCGCGATATTGGGACGGTGGGTCCTGGCAAACCATTCCTCGACCTCCCTTTGGGAAAGCTGTTCCATCCCGCTGATCTCCTCCAACATCCTCTGGGTCATCGGGGTCCTGATAAAGGCCGGCGACACACAGTTTATGAGGAGATCCTCCCGGGAATAGGCCCTGGAAAGGTGTTTGGACAAATTGAGGATGGCGGCTTTACAGGCATTATAGGGGCTTTCGTCCCCATAGGGCTGATAGGCGTTCTCCGAGGCGATCAACACCAACCTCCCCCAATCGAGTTCCTGCATCTGGGGGATGAAAGCCCTACAGATGCGGACGGCGCCCATAAGGTCGACCTCAATGGTCTGTGCCCATTCCCGATCGGTCAGCTCCAGAAAATCCCCGCTGGCGCCTCGTATGCCCGCGGAATGGACCAGGATATGGGCCCCGCCAAAATCCTCCTTTACCCTTTGGGCAAGATCGCGGACTTCCTCTTCTTTGGTAATGTCGGCGGGAAGGCCGAGCACCCCATATCCTTCAACCGCCCGCTCCCGGACCTGTGCCATGGCCCGGTCCAATCCCTCTTCCCCCAAATCGGTCAATACCAGGTGGACCCCTTCCTCGGCCAGGGCCAAGGCCGTGGCCAATCCAATTCCCGAATCGGCCCCTGTGACCACTGCCGTCCTTCCTTTGATCCCTAGATCCATAGTTTCCATTTTATCCATTCCCTTTAAAGGCGGGATAGCAGTGCATCCCACCATCCACAAAAATTGTCGATCCATTGATGTATTCCGATTCATCCGAGGCCAGCCAACAGGCCACCTTCGCAATATCCTCGGGATCCCCGATCCTGCCGTAGGGAATGAGTTTGAGCATTTCCCGGATTTCCTCCCGACTGTCCCGTTCCTCCTTGTTTATGGCCGTCTTTATGGCCCCGGGGGCGATGCCGTTGCACCTGATCTTTCTGTGGGCATAGCCCTGGCAGATGCTCTCCACCAACATGGGCAGGGCCCCCTTGGATGCGGCATAATTCGCATGGCCCGCCCAGGGGATCTTCTGGTGCACCGAACTGATGTGTACGATCTTTCCCAGGGACTTGGATACCTTGGGCCTGGGGCCCCGGTCCAGGAATACCCGGATGGCCGCCCTGGCGCAAAGAAACTGTCCGGTGAGGTTCACATCGAGTACCCTTTGCCAGGACTCCAGGGGCATTTGGTGCAGGGGATGGTCCATCTGTATGCCCGCATTGGCCACACAAATGTCCACGGTCCCGAACCGGGACACCGCCGCCCTGAACATTTCTTCCACCTCCCCTTCCCTGCTCACGTCGCAGCGATAGGCCATGGCGTCCCCCGGGCTCTCCTTTTCGATCCAATGCACCAGGGCCTCGGCCGCTTTTTCCTCCCCGTGATAATTCACCACCACCCTGGCCCCTTCCAGGGCCATGGCCTTGGCCACGGCCTTTCCAATGCCGGAGCTTGCACCGCTGATGATGCAGGTCTGATCTTTGAGTCTTTCACTGGGCCTTTCCATGGGCTGGGGTCTTATCGATTTGGGGACCGCCCCTTTAAACGAGGTGGACATTGCCCTGCCCAACTCCCCTATAATGACGGTCCCCGTTTAAACTTGTGGATATCAAGATGAAATGGCGAAGGCGCTTTGTTTCTCCTTGTACAGTTTGGGGCTACAGTTGTACTTGGCCTTGAAGATCTTTGAGAAATAACTCCTGGAGATCAGGCCGATGCTGTACACCACTTCCGAAATGTTCAAATCGGTGTTCTTGATCAGATCCTCCGCCTTTTTGATGCGCACCTCCCGTATGTAATTGGTCACCGTGGTATCGTGCATCAGTTTGAACCCCTCCTGAAGTTTTGAAGGGGAGAGTCCCCCTTTTTTGCACAGATAACTTATGGACAGGGGTTTTTCCGAATAATTGTTCACAAAGAGGGAAAGCTCCCGTATGGATTCCATTTCCTTACCGGTGAGTGAGCTGGCCCTATTGGCCAGATTTTTGCCCATATCGTCCCTGTGCTGTTGGATCTCAAGGGCCAGGATCATGTGTACCAGTCCCTTGATCATGAAACGTTTGGCTATTCCCTTTTCCGGAATGGAACCGAGTTGCTGGATCTTTTCCGCAATTCTCAGGTTATAGGAGCCCACATACGCGAAATTCCCCTCGGCATATCCCTTTAGGAACAATTGGTGCAGCTTTCGGTTCAAATGGTTTTCATCCTGCATATGGGGAAGGGGGTCGACCACGATCAATATCATCTTCAGGTTGATGCCCTTTTCCAGCCTGAGGACCTTTTGGGCCGTCCCGGAAAAGATACCGGTCTGGAAGTTTTCGAGCTTGATTTTTTTGCCTTCCTCCCCATGTCCGATAAGCAATTGGCCTTCCCAACAATAGGCAAAGCAAATGGGGGGGGTCACCGGGGAATCCACCTCCACCTCCAGGTCTTCGTTGAACTCCAGGTCGATCATTAGGTGGGAGATCCCCCCCTTAAAGGTCGTTTCCTTGATATAGCCTTCACCGAACTGGTTGGAGATCAGCAATTCCAATTCCCGGGTTTCCTCTTCCAAAGTGCCTCCGAGGCCTTTTTTCAGTTGTTCCAAAATAGGTCCTCCCTCCGCTGTTTTTATGGATACTGTTTTCATAATGTGTCTGCTTTTTTTGATTTATCCCAGGAAATATATCCTGCTAAAAATGTTGTAGGGTAAATATCGCAAACAAGCAGAGTGGCCGGCTTACACAATTTTAAGTTTCCATTACATAATTTTTGGATGCGGCCCGTTCGGCCCTCAGGACTCCCCCCGCTCGGAAGGGTTTGACCATTCGGGAAGGTACATGGTGAAGACGGCCCCTTCCCCCAATTGCCCATCGGCCCGGATCAGCCCGTGGTGGTTTTCCACAATTTTCTTGCAGATGGCCAGGCCGATTCCGGTGCCGCTGTGGTTCACCCCCGAATGTAAACGGTGGAACAGCTCAAAGATCATTCCGGCCGCCTGGGGGTCGAATCCGATACCGTTGTCACTAAAGCCGATCATATGGTAGTGCTTGGAGCGTTTGGCCAAATCCCCGGGAATCTGTTTATGGGATACCTTTTCGGATTTCAACCTTATTATGGGATCGACTTCCGGTTTTCGGTATTTGAGGGCGTTCAGGAGCAGGTTCGAAAACAATTGTTCCAGTTGAAAGGGGATGCCCCGGACCGTGGGAAGTTTGCCAATCTCCAAGCTGGCCTGGCTGTCCTTGAGCTGCTCGGCGCATTCTTCCCGTACCTTCTTTAGGACTTCGTTCAGGTCGACCTTTTCAAATTCGTCCCGTTTGTTGCCGATCTGGGCATAGGCGAGCAAATTTCGGATCAGGGACTGCATCCGGGCCGCGACCCGGTGGATCTTTCCCAGGTATTCCCTCCCCTTTTCCGAGAGCCTGGATTCCTCCGTATCATCCATTCTGGAGATGAACATCTGTATTTTTCTCAGGGGCTCCTGAAGGTCATGGCTGGCCACCCGGTTGAAGGATTCCAGTTCCACATTGATCCGTTCGAGTTCCAGGTTTTTGATCCTTAGATCGTCCTCGGCCTGGATTCGATCGGAAACGTCCTGAACGATTCCTATCATTACCGTCCTCCCGTACCTTTGAAGGTACCTCCCCTTGGTCCTGATGTATTTTATCCGACCTTTTTTCGTGATGATCCTATAGATGTATTCCCTGGGATTTTGAACTTCCCTGAGCCACTGTCCATAAGTGTCAAATTCTACGAGGTCCTCAGGGTGCACAAATTTACGGTACTCCTCGAAGTTGGGTTCGAATTCCCCGGGTTCGCAATCCAAGATCCGGTAAAAATTGTCCGATATCTCGACCTTGTCCGTTTTGAAGAAGGAGACAAAAC
>CALDPL010000013.1 GCA_937911965.1 uncultured Allomuricauda sp.
GTTACCGCTGGGTGGCTATAACTTCCACCGAGTGTGGATTGCGGAGGTAGCAGCATGACCAAAATGATTCTCCGTCGTCTGGGCATCAGCATTCTGATTCTGTTTGCTGTCTCAATTGTCGTCTTCGTCGCGACGCTGCTGTTGCCGGGTGATCCGGCCAGAGCAATCCTGGGCCAACAGGCTACTCCGGATCGAATTGCCGCACTCAATGCACAAATGGGGCTCGACGAGCCAGCAGTCCAACGATACTTCGGGTGGCTGACCGGGCTCTTCGTCGGTGACTTTGGTACCTCGGCTTCCACCGGTGGTCCAGTGTCGGACCTGCTGGGCCAAAACATTGTGAACTCTCTGGTGTTGCTGGCCGCCGCAGCGGTCATCGCCATCCCGGTTGGTATTCTGATCGGCATCTATTCGGCGCTGCACCGTGCAACGAAACGTGAAACCACGATCACCTGGCTGTCGCTGATTCTGGCAGCCCTGCCGGAATTCGTCGTCGGTATTGCACTGATCACGCTGTTTGCCACGTCGGTCTTCCGCATCCTGCCGTCGGTGACCATGTCCCCGCCCGGCACTCAAGTGTGGGATTATCCGACCCAACTGATTCTGCCGGCACTGACCTTGGTCCTGGTTGTCACCCCCTATATTGTGCGGATGACCCGAGCCACCATGATCGAAGCACTCGGCTCCGGATTCGTTGAAATGGCGCGCCTGAAAGGTGTACCAGAAAACCGGGTTGTGCTCCGTCACGCCCTGCCGCATGCGATTGGACCGGTCGCACAAGTCGTGGCGATTCAATTGGCCTGGCTGGTCGGCGGTGTGGTCGTGGTCGAATACCTCTTCCGGTACCCGGGCGTAGGACAAGCACTCATTGATGCGGTCAATAACCGCGACGTGCAAGTCGTCCAGGCCATCTCACTGCTGATCGCAGTGGTCTATGTGATCGTCAACCTACTGGCAGATGTGGTGGGCATTCTGGCCAACCCACGCCTCAGGAGTGCAAAATGAGTCATTCAGCAACACTGCAGACCTCCTCTTCGAAACCCAAACCGCTCGCAGCCCGGATTTGGGCGCAATCCTCGGGCAAAGTCGGCATCATCCTGACGGCGTTCATCCTGTTAGTCGCCGTCATCGGGTACCTGTTTGCCGAAGCCATTACCGGCTACTCCCCCACCGAATTCATGGGCCAACCATTTGAAACCATTGGCATCTTCGGCACCGATGACCTCGGCCGATCCGTGGCCTCCCGTTTCCTCACCGGCGGGCTGGCCCTGCTGTTCTACTCGGCTGCCGCAACCGCCATCGGGGTAATCCTCGGTGCACTGATGGGCATGGTCGCCGCCTACGCCGGTGGCTTCCTCGACTCGGTCATCATGCGGACCAACGACGTCGTCCTGGCCTTCCCACAGCTGGTGTTAGCACTGCTGGCCATTGTGATTTTCGGGCCAACCGGGTGGGTGCTCGTATTAGTCATCGGGCTGACCCACGCGCCACGGGTTGCCCGAGTAGCCCGGGCGGCGACACTGTCGGTCACATCCCAGGACTACATTTTGGCCGCCCAAATGTATGCGATGCCGCGCTGGCAAATTTTGACGCGCGAAATCTTCCCCAATATTACCGGCCCGATTGCCGTGGAAACCGGCCTGCGCCTGACCTACTCGATCGGCACGATCGCTTCCCTGAGCTTTTTGGGCCTGGGTATGCAACCACCCACCGCTGACTGGGGGCTGATGATCAACGAAAACCGCATCGCCCTGTCCGTCCAACCCTGGGGCGTGCTGTTGCCGGTGATCGCTATTGCCATTTTGACCATTGGAACCAACCTGCTGGCCGATGCCATCGCCCGGGCAACCGCAACCACCGCGACGCAGACCAGCTAGAGGAAGACCATGACACAACAGACCAATCCTGTCCTCCACGCCAAGAACCTACGCGTGGCAACCTACGACGGCACCGAAATTCTGCGCGGTATTGAGTTCAAGCTCTATCGCGGGGAAATCCTGGGGCTCGTGGGCGAATCCGGTTCCGGCAAAACCACCGCCGGCCTGGCCTGCCTGGCGCACTTTCGTGAAGGCCTGCAACGCACCACCGGCAGCATGATGATCAACCCGGTGGATGGTACCGAACCATTTGACCTGTTTGATCTGGATGCCGAAACTACCCGTTCCCTACGCGGCCGTCGGATCGCCTACATCCCACAGGACCCGGCGCTGTCGCTGAACCCGGCCATGCGCGTGGGCGAACAGATCATGGAAGTGCTGAGCATTCATGGGTTTGGTGCGAGCGAGGCTGCCCGTCAGCAACGGGTTGATGAAGTGCTCGTAGATGTGGATTTGCCCAATACCGAGGCGTTTCAGCGCCGCTGGCCACACCAACTTTCGGGTGGTCAACAGCAGCGCATCGGGATTGCGATGGCCTTTGCCATGAACCCGGATGTGTTGATCCTGGATGAACCCACCACCGGCCTGCATTTTGAGGACATTAGGGTACTTTTGGAGGTGCTGGAGCAACTGGTGGACAAGGGAAACACCATCCTGGTGATCGAACACAATATGGACGTGATCAAGATGATGGACCACATTATCGACATTGGATATGAGGGAGGCAGGGCCGGGGGCATGGTTGTAGCCAAGGGAACGCCTGAAGAGGTGGCCAAGGACAAAAGGAGCCATACCGCCAAGTATTTGAAAAAGGAACTGGAGAAGAACAAACACAAGGTTGCCAGGGCCGTATAAATCCTGGACTGAAACATATGAGAAGAGAACAGCACAGCAAGGGATGGAACGAGATCAAGACCAACGACTCCTGGGCCATCTTCAAGATCATGGGGGAATTCGTCTACGGCTATGAAAAAATGAGTGTCATTGGGCCCTGCGTCTCCATTTTCGGTTCGGCCAGGGTCCGGGAGGGCCAGCACTATTACGAGCTTGCGGTCCGGATTTCAAAGCGAATCGCCGAAGCCGGTTACGGCATCATCACCGGCGGGGGCCCCGGTATCATGGAGGCCGGGAACAAAGGGGCCCATTTGGCCGGGGGCACTTCGGTGGGACTCAATATCGACCTTCCCTTTGAACAGCACGACAACCCCTTTATCGATACGGACAAGAGCCTGGACTTTGATTATTTCTTTGTCCGCAAGGTCATGTTCGTCAAGTATTCCCAAGGGTTTGTGGTCATGCCGGGAGGTTTTGGGACCATGGATGAACTTTTTGAGGCCATTACCCTGATCCAAACCCATAAAATACATACCTTTCCCATCATCCTTGTGGGCAGCGAGTTTTGGAAGGGCCTCCTCGATTGGATCAAGAACACCATGTTGGAAGCGGGAAACATATCACCCAGGGACCTGGACCTGATAAAATTGGTGGACACCGAGGACGAAGTGGTCGAAATCATCGATGCCTTTTATAGGGAACGCAACCTTAGTCCCAATTTTTAAGCCGTCCCAAATTGACAAGAAACCGGCCGTTCACATTTCTTCTACCCTTGCTCCCATTTTTGTTGGGCCTTCAGCTCCATGGACAGCACACCAATAAGATTATGGCCAATCTCAATGGAACCACCCATCAGATCGCGATCCGGCAACACTTCACCTATGTGAACCAATCCGACAGGGCCTTGGCAAGGCTGTATTTCAATGATTGGAACCACGCCTATGCGAACAAGAACACCGCCTTGGCCAAACGCTTCGCCGAAGAGTTCAACAAAGGCCTGCACCTGGCCAAGGATCGGGAAAGGGGAAATACCCTGATCAAGACCATTGTCGACCAAAACTATACCGGACTGGACTGGGAACGGGTTGGAAACAGGGATCTCATATCCGTGGAGCTCAACCAGGCCCTCAGGCCGGGGGATTCCGTGGAGCTGTTCTTCACCTATACCGTTCAACTGCCCTCCTCCAAGTTCACCTCCTATGGATATACCCCCAATGGGGGATACAATCTCAAGGATTGGTACCTGACCCCCACCGTCTTCGATGGGGAGGAATGGAGACTCTATGACAACATAAATCTGGATGACCTCCATACCGATATGGTCCGGACCTCGATCAACATCAGTTTTCCGGCGGAACTGTTCATGGCATCCAATTTTAGGCAATCCACGGTCTCGGAATTTCCCGGGGGGAACATACACAGCTCTTTGGAGAGGACAGAAAGGGCTGTGAGATCATTCTGACGCGGACCAAGAGTTTCACCAAGCACGCCACCCCCGCACTGACCGTGACCACGGATATCGAATCCAACAAATACGATGAGATTTCACAGGGAATCTCCATTGATCGGATTGCCCGATTTTTAAAGGACAATCTAGGGGAATATCCCCATGACCTGCTGTTGGTCAGTGATTTTGAATACAGCAAATCCCCCCTCTATGGCATTGGACAGCTTCCCTCCTTCATCCGGCCCTATGAGGAACAGTTCCAATTTGAGATGAAGTTCCTGAAAACAGCCACCCGGACCTATCTCAGGGAAACCCTTTTTCTGGATCCAAGGCAAGAACGCTGGGTCAATGATGCCATAGGCTACTATCTGATGATCAAATATGTGGAGGAATTCTATCCCAATCAAAAATTGGCCGGGAAACTGTCCAAGATCTGGGGCATCAAAAATTTCCATTTTGCCCAAATGGACTTTAATGAACAATACTCATTATTGAGCATGCTCTCCGCCCGAAAGAACCTGGACCAGGCCCTGGGCACCCCCAACGACTCCCTGATCAAATTCAATGAAAAGATAGCCAACCCCTATAGGGCCGGCTTGGGGATGTCCTATCTGTCGGCCTATTTGGGGGAGAAAAAGGTGGACAGCAGTGTATTGGATTTCTATAAAACCCACAAGCTGACCCCGGGATTGACGGCCGTCGATTTTAGGAATACCCTTGAAAAGTACGCGGACAAGGACATCGGCTGGTTTTTCGACCAGTATGTGGCCACTGACGACAAAATCGATTTCAAGATCAAAAAATTGGTCAAGACCGAGGATTCCATCAGCCTGGTGATCAAGAACAAAAGGGGGACCAATGTGCCCATCTCCCTCTTCGGCCTACAGAACGATTCGGTGGTCTCCAAGTATTGGATCAGCGATATTGACAGTACCAAGAGGATCACCATTCCCCGACAGGGGGAAGACCGGATGGTGCTCAACTATGACCAAAAGATTCCTGAATTCAACCAAAGGGACAATTGGAAAACCCTAAATGGCTTTTTTTCAAGCAACAAGAAATTAAAATTTCAATTCTTCAAGGATACCGAGGACCCCTATTACAATCAGGTGTTCTATGTTCCCATTGCCAATTTCAACCTTTATGACGGCTTGACGCCGGGGCTGCGTCTTTACAACAAGACCTTTTTGGAGCGCCCCTTTAATTTTGATGTTTCCCCCACCTATTCCTTTTTGGAACGCACCCTTGTGGGCAGGGCCAGTTTAAGTTACCGGAAATACCACAACAAGACGGGGCTTTTCTATACCGATTATTATTTTTCAGGATCCACCTCCCATTTTCAGGTGAACTCCCGGGCCTCGACCCTGACCCCTGCCATAAGTTTTGCCTGGCGGCCCGACGACCTGCTTTCAAACCGCCGAAAATACCTTATGCTGCGGTACAGAAGTGTCTTTCGGGACGTGAATGAGAACTTGGTCGACCAGATCGACACCGATCCCGATTACGGGGTGATGAACCTTCGCTATACCGATGTGGACAATAACATCCTGGACTATACCTCTTGGTTTGTGGACGCCCAACATTCCAATGATTTCACCAAACTGGCCTTTGAACTGGAGTACAGAAAATTGTTCCAGAGCAACCGGCAGCTGAATTTCAGGTTTTATGTGGGGAAATTCCTGAGAAACAAGACCGAGTCTGATTTTTTCAGCTTTGCCCTGGACCGTCCCACGGATTATATGTTCGACCTATCCTATTTGGGAAGATCGGAAAGTTCGGGCCTCTACAGCCAACAGATCATCATTTCGGAAGGCGGGTTCAAATCAAAATTGGAAAATCCCTATGCCAACGACTGGATCGCCACCACCAATGCGAGCACCAACATCTGGAGATGGGTGGAGGCCTATGGGGACCTGGGCCTTATCAAAAACCGGGGGGAGGACACCCGCTTTGTCTATGACTCGGGCATTCGCCTCAATTTGGTCACGGATTACTTTGAGCTGTATTTCCCCCTCTATTCCAACAACGGTTGGGAGGTCGGCAAGGAAAACTACGGGGAGCGGATTCGTTTTATGGTGACCCTCAGCCCGAAAACGCTGATTGGGCTCTTTACCAGAAAATGGCTTTGAATTTGCCATATCCACAAATATAATGACCCAAAAGAGCGCCTTATTGATATTTTTGTGATGTTTGGCACTTTTTTTTATCATTTTGTCAGCGAGTTCCCTTGCTTTACTATTGTCCAATTGACAGTATTTTAGTAAATTCGCAAAAATCCGAATTGGCACATGGAACCCGATCCAAAGACTAGTAATGACATTTCCTTCAAAGATTTCCAATCCCAGATCTTGAGCGATTATGAAATTGCCGTCACCAGTAGGGAATGCAGTGTATTGGGAAGGCGGGAAGTGTTATCGGGAAAGGCGAAGTTCGGAATCTTCGGGGATGGGAAAGAGCTGCCCCAATTGGCCATGGCCAGGGCCTTTCGGGACGGGGATTTCAGAAGTGGCTACTACAGGGACCAGACCTTTATGATGGCCCTGGGCCATTTGGATCCCAAGGAATTCTTCCACGGACTCTATGCAACGACCGATTTGGAAAAGGAGCCCATGAGTGCCGGCAGGCAGATGGGGGGACATTTTGTGACCCACAGCCTCAATGAGGACGGAAGTTGGAAGGACCTTACCCAACAAAAGAACAGCAGTGGGGACATCTCCTGCACCGGGGGACAGATGCCCAGGTTGTTGGGTCTGGCCCAAGCTTCCAAAATCTATCGCAACGTCAAGGGCCTGGAGGGGACCAATTTTTCCAAAGACGGGAACGAGGTCGCCTGGGGCACCATTGGCAATGCCAGTACCAGTGAAGGACATTTTTTCGAGACCTTGAACGCCGCCGGGGTCATGCAGGTTCCCATGGTCATCTGCATCTGGGACGATGAGTACGGGATTTCCGTACCTGCGGAGTACCATACCACCAAGGGGGACATTTCAAGTGCCCTGGCCGGCCTGCAACGGGATTCTGACAACAATGGATTTGAACTTTTGAAGGTAAAGGGATGGGATTATACGGCCCTTACCCATGCCTTTGAAAATGCCTCCGACATCGCCAGGGAAGGCCATGTACCGGTCATGATCCATGTGACCGAGCTCACCCAGCCCCAAGGGCATTCCACCTCTGGGTCCCAAGAGCGGTACAAATCCGCCGAACGACTGGCATGGGAACGTGAGAATGACTGCAATAAAAGGTTCAAGGAATGGATCGTTGAAAATGGCATAAGCACGGAAGAGGAACTCAACCAGATCGATCGGGAAATCAAGAACAAAGTCCGTGCGGCCAAAAAGCAGGCCTGGGTCGAATTTCTCAAACCCCATATCGATGCCAAAAAGGAATTGGTCCAACTCTTGGACCGTGTGGCCGTAAACAGCCCCAACCGCTCCTTTCTCACCAAGATCAAAAACGATCTGATCGCCCTGGAAGAACCCCTTAAAAAAGATTTGGCCTCCAAGGCCCGAAGGGCACTCAGGTACCTTTTGGGGGAAGAAGGCCCTGATAAACGCGCCCTCCAGGGATGGGTGGACCGATTTTTGGACCACAACGATCAGGTGTTCGGTTCCCACCTCTACAGTGAAAGGAGCCAAGGTGCAACCGCCTTGGACGCCGTCCCTCCCATCTATTCGGAAGATCCGGAAGTCGTGGATGGAAGGGTCATCCTAAGGGACAATTTCGACCATCTCTTTGAAAAATATCCACAGACCTTGATCTTTGGGGAGGATACTGGAACTATCGGGGATGTCAACCAAGGCTTGGAGGGCATGCAAAAAAAATACGGGGAGTTGCGGGTGGCGGATACCGGGATCCGGGAGGCCACCATCATAGGACAGGGCATCGGGATGGCCCTACGCGGGCTCAGGCCGATAGCCGAGATCCAATACCTGGACTACATCCTATACGGCCTTCAGACCCTGAGCGACGACTTGGCCACCATGGGATATCGGACCGTGGGCACCCAAAAAGCCCCGCTTATCGTCCGGACCCGGGGACACCGCCTGGAAGGGATTTGGCATTCTGGCTCGCCCATGGGGGGACTGATCCATTTGCTCAGGGGCATATACATCCTGGTTCCCAGGAACATGACGCAGGCCGCCGGCTTTTACAATACCCTGTTGAGGAGCGATGAGCCCGCCCTGGTCAT
>CALDPL010000014.1 GCA_937911965.1 uncultured Allomuricauda sp.
CAATCGGAAAAAAATTCCTTTGCTTTTTTGATTGTAGCGGACTGTAGGGGGTTTGGTTCCCTTACGATGTATTGGATATTATCCCCATTGGCCCCTTTCAAAGCGCTTATTTCACGTCCATAAACCGAAACCAATTTTTTGTAAAGGTTTTTATGCACAAAAAAAGTAATGTTCCGCCATAAATCATTCACATATCCCCCCAAATCGTATGGCGCAACGAGTTTGCCCCCCAATACGCCCGCCCAAGCTAGTGACGCATTGAATATATATTTACTTGACGCCCAACAATCTAGATAGTGGTTATTCTCTAGTATTGATTCTGATGCGTGGTTTTCGATGAAGTTTCTAACCATTTCCATGTTATCGCAGTTGGACAACAAAGCCCAAATAGCTTGTTTCATAGTTGATTCAGAAACGACTATACGGCTCTCGTTGATGTCGATATCGAATATATCGTAATCGTATAGGCTTTCCATTGAAGTATCGTAACATCTTATCCCCTTTCGGTAGATGTTTGCGGTTTTACCGTACTTTTTCAGGATTCGGCCAAAAGAGCACTCAAAGAGAATCCTGTCTTTGGAATAAATATATCGTTCTTTTTCTTCCATGAACTCCACAACGCCTTCCGTTGCTTGCAAGTATATCGATGTGACATCATTGGACGGGGACATGGTGTCGACCAACGTAAACGAAACTATCCCTTCGTCGACGGCATTGGAGTATATTTCCCTGATGCATTGCCATAGGCCCCACCCCGGACCAGTTTCGCTTGTAATGGATGTTTCACCACCGTTAACGGTTATGACCTTCATATCCATCCCCCGGAAATGTTTGTCCTTGGTGCCGATAATTATCTCACTTTCCCCGGAATAGATGTTTATTCCGATGTTATTCCGGATAAAATAAGCAAGAGCGTATTTATTTCCGCTGCCGAACATTCCTATTTTGGTTGAATCATCCCTTTTTGTTGTTCCCCCCAAAAGGGTCAGCGCTTCGGGTTCAATTAATCCTTTGTTTTTGATTTCTAGGTACATAGTTATTTCTGGTTTATTAGGTTCCTTAATTCTTTTTTCGCTTTCCTGGTCCCAACCTCCACACGGACGCAAAACCAAGCTGAAAGGGCCATGAAGGCCCCGGACAGCACAAGTAGGGTAGTGGTCATAGGGCTGCGAATTGATTTAGTTTTTCTACCGCTTTAACGTACTCTCGGTCAAACTCTTCTCGGGTGATTTCCGTGTAGCCCTCATCAAGGTAGTAATCGAACGATAGGCCTTTGCCGGATATGAACTCGATATTCCCATCATATATTTCAATCTCGTCACTATCGTCCCCAAGGGTCTTGACAAACATCTGCCCGCTTCTGGATTTAAAATACCGGGCCTCCATTAGTTCAGTAGATTTGTGTCGGCCCCTCCGGTGATGATACCGTAGATAAGGGATATGACGGTTACGGCAATAAGAGTCACAAATACGACTACTAAGGCAATTCGGATAATTTTCATTGTTTTCATGATATTCGGTTTTAGATTATTAACTTAGGTAAATATACCTATAACTTATTAAGCCAGCAAACTTTTTAACATTTATTTTAAAGCGCCAAAATGAGTGGTCACCTTTCGGTCCGGTACAGGGAGGCCATTGTTTCCTCCCAATCCTTTCGGCTTTGTTCGGAATCCCTTTCCTCTTCTTCTTCCTCTTCTAATCGGGACCGCAAGGCCCTGAGTTCAGAACCCAGTATATGCTCCATAATTTCAATCTGGGCCGGTGTGGGTTCGTAGGCTACCCAGTCCTTCCCACGGCCCCGGCCGAACTCGTCTACGACAAGTTTATGGCCATCCTCGATTCTACTGTAGAAGGATATCGTGAAGCCGTAGCGCTCGGCACGTACCCCTACGAACTCGTCCCGGTATTCAAAATCGACCTCGATTTTCTCCAGGGTCATTATAAACAGTGTGTGTCGCATCCTCATGCCGTCAGTTTTTGCTTTCATGGTTTTAGGTTTTGATTTACATAGGCAAATATACCTAAGTCACATTGCCCTACCTAATATTTTAACATTTATTTTAATTATATGTTGTGAAAGGGAACTATATATCAGTTTACACTAGTGAAAAATGAATAGCCTTGAATCAACAATCATATTTGCCATATATACCCTATTGGTTTTGATATTGGGTATGTGTATTGGGGGAAAGAAACAGTGATTTTTTTAGGAACAAAATACCGTTCCTAGCCAATATGAAAATGTAACTAAGCCTAGTACAATCGCCACGGCCCAACCTTCTGGAAGTCTGCTTATGAAATTACCTTTAGGTTCTGGTTTATGAAGCTGCTGTTTTCAAGGCTTTGGACAGGCCAGTAAGGGGGACAACACGTGTGATCAATTTACCCACTTTTATGGACGCAAAGAACCTTCAGCCCTTTATTTCAAAGGACTTGGAGGAAGTGATCAATAAGATTGAATATATCGGTAAAAATGGCAAGGAGCAAGAAGGGTATAATGCCAACATTATTCCTTTGGTTTCTGCATCCTAGTGATGAGTAGATTCAAATTAGTAAATGGTGTCTTACACATGCTGGTGTTTCGTAAGTACGTTCTTAAAGACGGAAAACGAATTTATCCCAAAAAAGGAAAGTGTTTAGCTTTCTGGGTGCCGGTTGTGTAGCGATTAGATTGGACGTCTAGTTTTGGACACTTCTTCTGCCGAATGGGCGGGTCCCTTGCACGGGAGGTGACTTGCAACCTGTGTTGAAGCAAATATACTAAATCTTGATGAACCGCCAGGGTTTTATAAGGCCAATCGCCAACCCAATCGCCAAGGTCCCCAAGGTCCACTTCCAATCAATCCTATATCGAACGATTTCGGACACGCTCACGGCCTTTTCTTCCCTGACTGATATGATACTATCCTTTTCAGATATAACACGCTCATTGGCCTTGATTCGCCTTATTAGCTGATTGTTCTCGTTGGTCAGGATTTCGATGCTGTCGCCATCAATCACAAATACATCCCGGAACTTGACCACTTCCCCGGTGATTGAGTCGCAAATTTCATGGATGGTAAGGGTGTGGTTTAGGTTTGGGGCCTTTATTTGCTCCTTCTTTACTATCAAGGTGTCGCTTTGACGGACCTCCGTTTTTTCGACCTTCTTGGCCCGGCAGCTGGTCAGTAGGACCACAATCAAAAACAAAAAAAGTGTATTGATACATTTTTTCATAACCCAATATTTTTCTCCGGGATCTCGATTTCCCGGCAGAACGCTTCCACGTCAAAGGCCGGGCAGGACTTGTCAGAAATATGGCAGTGTCCGATCACCTTGATATCTGGATATCGGAGGATATGGAATAGGACATAACCCTTCAGGGCTCTTATTTGGGCCTCGGTCCGGGTGTCGCCCCCTTTGCCCCCCGCATACACAACATGGCGGGAAACCCCATTGTAGCCCTTTGCCCCGTTGGTCACCTCCCAGCTGTCCACCTTGCCGTCCTGGTTCCAGTCGACCAGGTTCTCCAGGGAGCCATCCAAATGGATGATGTCCGAATAGCCCAGCTGCTTCCAGCCATTCTCTCTAAGGTGCCATTGCTCCAGATCCTTCCGGGTCACCTCCCGCGCTGCGGGGGTGTCGGTGCAATGGATGACCAGATATTTAAGTTTTGCCATAATTTTTTAATTAAGGAGTTCAAGTTTTAAAGGGCGGCTCATGGGTTAGTCCCCACCGCTACTTCAAGCTGCACACCGCCCCCGTTAAGTTATTTCTTTCCCCCAGTGAACACCCCCCATAGGGCGAACAGTCCCGTAAGGACCGCTCCGATGTTCTCCAATAGGCCCACGGTGGCCTCATTTGCCGTTTCAGCCTGCTCGGGGGTAAGTACCCCCGTGAACAAAAGAACGGACAGCAGGGCCGCCACAATGCCGATGATGGATTTCTTTAATTTGTCAGTGATCATAACTTCAAGATTTAAAAGATTAGTAAATAAATTGCTATAAAGACCAGGTATGCCAATAGGTGCCATAGGGCCAATCTCGTTTGTGGTCCGGGTTTTCTCATTTCCTCCGGTTAAGATATCTCTTGACCGCCCAACTTGCCACGGTTCCCAAGACCATGGAAACTATCGTTACAATGACCTTGTACACGTCGTCGGTCCAGTTCTGGATCGAGGTAAAGAACCCGATAGCCAAAATCCAAGACCATTGCAATATTTCAATTTTCATGCTAGTTGCCATTTTTTTCCGGGTTATCGTCGTTATCGTCGTGCTCGCACGCCTGGGCGTCCAACTTCTTTTTCACGTAGGTCCTCACGGCCTCTATGGCCAACAGGATGGCGATGCACCCCCCTATGACGTACCCATCGTTTACGTCAAGATACAAGGCTCCGGTCTTCAATTTCCGGAAGATGATATCCCCCACGTAGACAACGAGGATGATGGCGGCCAAGGCCCTTAGGAAGTTCCGGATGTGTGCGTCTTTGATGTCCATAACAGAAGGGGGTTTTATTTTTAATTGGTTAAATAGGTTCCGCTCATCCTTATTGTCCCATTGGTAATAGTGGGGGAGGAAAAACTCCCCCCGCTCGAAGACCCTCTTATGGATATTTCAGAAGATCCCGATGATATTACTCCTATGGCCCCGCCCAAAGCCCCTAAGCCGGTCGTATCGTTGAAATCGATTCGATTTTGATGTCCCAAAATTCCCGAAAAGGGGAGCCCCTCAATTCTTAGAACCCCATTTGGAGTTCCGGAGGTGTTAACTCCGGTCATGGTTATGTTGATGGTCACGGAGTTTTGTGCCCTTGAATACGCCCCAGTCATGGTCCCCGTATAGGTCGCCCCTCCCCCCGAATCCACCAAGGTAGGGGTAAAGGTTCCAGATGTTAAGTTTGTGGCCGTTATATTTCCCGTGGCCGTTATGTTCCCCGTTGTCCTCTCAAAGATGAATCTGTTGGTGCTGTTATCCCTTATTTCAAAATCATTTGTATAAAGGGATAAAATAGTATTCCCACCTGATGAGTAAAGACCTGAAATATCAGAACCAGTCCCAAATTCCAATCTCACACCGTCTGCAAATGATAAGTTCCCACTGGATTTTGTGTCAGCTACGTCATTCCTCAGAAACCTTGACCCTTGCACTCCGTCCAATAGGTCCGCATCCAATCCACTTCCTGCTCCGTCGTTTCCTGAATGCCATACTGTTCCCGGCCCGCCCGAATAGTCGTACTGGAGGCCATTGGCCCCACCGCTTTCCAACAGCGTAAGGCTGTTTCCGCCCTCGTCGTTTTCCCATGTGAAATCGCTGTCCGTTGCCGAATTGAAGCCCAACGACCCTTGGAAAGAATCGAACTGGTCAAGGAAATTTATCACCACCCTGTTTGCGTCCCCCGTGTCGTCCCCGCTCAGTGAGAGCGCATTTGCGAAAGGGCCGAAATGCCCGAACATCCCCGACACCCCATCCGAGAATGTCTTGTGTGCCGTTATCGTCTGGGAGGTGTTAGTGGTGACCATGTTGGGGGCCGACACCTCGGGGTTGGCCGGGTCGGTGTTGTCCACTGTTATGTTGGTTCCCCCGGTCACGGACTGCACCCCCATGGGGGGAAGGTTCTCCACAAGGGCCACGGTACCATCCTCATCGGGAAGGGTGTAGGTGCGCTGTTCGGCCAGCTGGGCCACGTCCAATGCGAACGGGAAATAACTTCCTCCCGTGGGGGGTGTCACAACAAGGGTGGAATCTATGCCCTCCAGGGTCCAGTTGGCGGAACTGGGGTCCGTCAGCCCCTGGGGTTGCAGTTGCAGGTTCCCTGCGATCAGCTTGTTGGCCTCGATGTCGTTGGTCGTGGCGTTGCCGTTGTCCGTCACATCCTGGAGCGTCAGCGGAGGTGCCAATTGTGAGGCCAGTTGGTCCTTGGTGATGTAGGCCTGCACCACTCCCGCAGGACTTATCACGGGGATGCGCTCAAGGCCCGTGTCGTTGGTTGCGTTCGGCAACCGTACCCCTGTGGGGAATGTAGTCTGTGCGGCCCCTAAAAAAGAAAACAAGAGCAAGAAAAAGAATATTGCATTTTTCATATCGAATAAATTATTTTGACTGTTTCGCCTCCAAAAAGAACGTCGGTATTTATCGTGACCTCATCATCTACAAAAGAGGCATAGGCATTGTAATTGCACCCCTGTTCTATTTGAATATCAATGATGGTCCCAATATTGTTGGCCACCGTGAAGGTGTTGGTCGGGGCCGTGTACGTAAAGGTCTCGGCCAGCACGGTGTTCCCCGGTACGCTGCCCAAAAGTACCCACGTTTGTCCGTTATATTGATAAAGGGAGGTCCCATTCCTAATGTACCAATCCCCTATCGAAAAAGTCCCAGGGGGTGTGACGTTGGGGTCTGCGCTGCCTGCGTGGACCTGGAACCCTGAAGCGGCGTTGACCAGTTCGTTTATGGCGGCCACTATGTTGGTCTGGTCCGTGGTCTGCAAGTCTCCCAGTTCCCCCACCTTGTCATTGGGCTGCATCAGCATCGCCAATAGGATGGGATTCAGCTGCGCAGCGGTGATCTCATTGTTACCGTTGGTAATGATGTACTGGTTAATAAGTGCGATGATCTGTGCTTCCGTCATAGCTGGACAATATAAAAGTCATTGGAAAAATCGTCGTTGAAGTCCCCTCCCAGCAGGGCAGGAATGTCAGCGAAAAGGTCATCGAAATTTGACCCGGCCCCTCCATAATTGAAAGGCGGATCATCCTCCGGGTATCTGCTGGACAGGGATAGGACTATCCCGCCCAATCCGTTCTGAGGGGAATAGTCATAATCCCCAGTGGTCAATCCGTTGTCAAATCCGTATATCTCCACCGTGCCATCTATGAACTGGATGGCTGCGAAGTAGTCGGCCAAGTCGAGTTCCTTCAGGATCAATTTTGTTTCTACGCTGACCCCGAGGACGGGCATGGACACCGAATGGGTGTAAAGAGGCTGCCCTCTTTGCTCGGACTTGCTGAAAGAAGCCGAGTAGTTCGATACGTTTTCATTGCCGCGGTACCGGTACCCCGTTGCGCCCCCCACCAAATTGAACACGATCGAATGGTTGTTGGGCCCAACATCATAAGCTACTTCGGAAACATCCCCCCTGTTGACCAGGACCAGTTGTTGGAAGTATTTCCGGCCAAAGGCTTGGCAAGTGATATCCTGCCCCCGTAATATCTGTCTACAGATGGCCATGGTCGTATTTTGTCAAGTTCCTTGCCCTGCTGCCATACCCCTTGTTGCTCGAGCCTTCGCACCCTTCATTGCATCCACAGCCTTTACATGCCTTGGGGTTAAAGTTGGGAAATTCCTCTCGGTTCAAGCATAGGTAGTTCTCCACACCCTTCCAGGCCTTGAATCCGAACCCTCTGTACTTGTTGGAGTAGCTTTCCACCTCGGCCAATGGCTTGGGGATGCTCCATTGGTTTGTCTTCTGGACGGACCCGTTGGGCGTGTCGTTCCATCCATTGAGCATCACATAGCGGGCATAGGCAAAGTAGGTGAATACGCGTTTTACCCCCAACATTTCACGCTGTTTGCCGCCGCATCCCGTGTACGTCCCCCCATTGATAACGGTGGACCAAGGCTCTGTTTCGTCATCCCAATGCTCCACGACCTCCGGGAACAGTTCACAAAGAAGCGGCTGCATATCAAAAATGCGGGCTTCATCCACGGCAATGCAAAGTTTTGCATTGTCGCAATGTGTGGCCAACTGGCCTACACACGTGAAATCTTGTTGATTTAAGTTCATGACTGTGGTTCTTCGATGGGCTGCCCCAATAGTTGTTGACTCACTTCACGGGTGAACCCATATATCTCCATTAATATGGTAATGGCGCTCCTGACATCTGTCAGACCCTCGCTTACGGATTGTTGAATGCCCAGTACCCCCTGGACACCCCCGACACTGCCCCGTAAAGCGGCCTGAGCGGCCAAAGTTTCAGGGCTTACGGAAACCACGTCTTGTCCATCTGATTCTTGTTGAATGCCCCCCAAAGGAGCCAGTTCAACCGGGTACCCCAAGGCGTTCAATATGTTCTGTAAAAGTTCCCTTTCGCCTGCGGTCTGCTCACTGTAGAACTCCTTCATTTCGGCATAGGCCTCCCCGCTGCTGCCGAACAATGCCCCCTGCGAGGAAAGCACCAAGGGCAACGGGATGTTGTTTGCCGCCCCCATGATGTTTTCCCTTATCCGTTTTTGGGTGGCCTCGAACATTTTGTCGTCGTACTGCCCCGGGATGGTCAAAACCTTTAGCACGTTGTCCAAATCTTGTGTGGTGTCCACATCCATGAAGTAAACGCCCGAGCTGTTCTCGCTCCCCAGCCATTTGGTCACGTCCTCTTGTGCCTGTTTGGCCTCGTCGTCGTCAAGGCCATTGATAAGGACAGCCGTTTTCCCAAGGAATCCGGTCCGGGTCATGGCGTTGGTGTATAGACTTATTCGGTACTCGGAGTCCATTTCGTTGTAGACCGCGTCAAAGGGGCTAAGAGGGTATAAATAATTGGTCGGATTGATGAACATTACATTGCCCTTGAAGTTCCGCACGGCACTTTCTAGGCTGTCCCCCGCACTTTTTATCTGCGCCAGGAGGACATTCTTGTCGGGGGTCCATGGAAAGAACTTCAAGGCTTTTTTATTTCGTGATTTTTTGTCCTCAAAGTCCTTGTATATGATATTCCCACTGTTGTCTTCGTCATCTTCCTTGGAGATGCGGCATTTGGTGTAATCCAGGACGTCAAGTTCATCTGGAACCACCTCCCCGCCACGTATGCGGTACTTTACCAAGACGAACGCCCCGCCCTGAACGGCAAGGTCGTCAGCTATTAGGCGCGCCAGCCCGGATATCCTGAGTCCTTTCCTGCGGTTTACCACCACATCCTCCCCGATCAGCGTGCCAGCGGAATATTTGGCCATCATGATGGCGGCCCGTTTGGCGGTGGGGCTGTTGGATATCACTCCTTGTATTTCACAGGGGTAAAGATTATTGGATCCATTCATGTAGACGTTGTCCTTGCCGTTCAGAGGCATGAATCTTTTGAATATTTCCAACAATGTGGCCCGTAGCCTTGGTCTGCTCATTGCCGTGGTTTATTTATTCCCTAAGGGCCTTTATCAGCGCGCTTTTGTTGGGGAAATCCCCTGGGTTCCATCCACGCAGCTTTGCCAATTTGTCCAGTTCTGCCCGTTTCATTGCCGAAAGGTCCTTTATGCCCCTCACCACCTTGGCGGGTACGTTTTTTTCCTGATTTTTTGGCACTTGGGCGAACATCCGCCTGCGCTGCGCAAGCTGTTCGGGGCTGCCGTTGGTCAGGTACTCCCTTGCAAATTCGTCGGTCATCGTCCGGCCGTACGTGCGGAAGGGCTTTCCTCCTTTGACATAGGTCAGTATCTCGGCCCTGTGCCTGTTGTGCAGTCTGTATTCCATATTTTCTTCCTTTTGGCCCATGGGCCGTTGCTCTTGCAAGTTAATAATTTTTTTCATTCCCCCGGGTTTTTTGGCCTCCGCGGTGAACCGCCTCCAGTCCCTTTCAAACGTGCATCCGGCACACGTGGGCGCAGAACCAAATAAGGCGGTAAACAAATCAATGTACCGCCTTATCAGCTCTTTTTCCGTGCGGACCCTTTTTGGGCCAGCGGCAATAAGGTCCTCAATCGTCATCCCATCAGGTCAGCGGGTTTGCAAATGCCTCATCAAAGTCGGCCCCCTCTTGTCCGGGGATTGCGCTTTCGTACAGCATGGGTAGGTAATTCTCGGGTGCATCCTCCAAGGAAGATAAAACCACGGGGGTCCCACCGGCCCCGCCCTGGACGTCAAAGGTATAATCGGTCGATACAAGCCCGTTGTCGATTCCGTATATTTCCACGGTGCCATCGGTCATCTGGAAGGCCACAACAAACTGGCCCTTGTCCAAGCTGTTCAGGATGCATTTGGCCTCCTCGCTTATCCCGGCAATGAACATGCTGGCATTGTGGATGTACTGCGGATACCCGTTGTCGGAAACTGACTTGTCGAAGCTCCCGAAGAAGTTGGATCCGCCACTGGCCCCCGAAATCCTGTAACCGGTGGTGCCCGGCTTCAGGGTGAAGTTCACCGTATAGGCACAGGTTTCGCCATCGGGCAGGTTCTTGGTATAGGTTTCGATGTCAGATTTGTTGATCACCACCGCCTGTTGGAAGTACTTCCTTACCGGGGCGTCACAACTGAAGTCAAGACCATTTACAAGTTTTGCGCAAAGATTTATTACTGCCATAACTTATGTGTTAAGCCCCCTTTGCAGGGGGCGTTATTGTTTATGTTGTGGTGACTCCCGTTGCAAGGACATAGTCATCCAAGGGAATGGCCGCACCAATATAGGCACTGCCCTCGATGTAGATGTTCTTGGTGTCCTTACTGTACCAGATGTCCAGGCTCTCAAGGCTCTCCATGGTGTTGGTGCCTATAAGGGGGTTCTGGCGGTAGGTCAGGATGGCCCTGTGCGGGTTCACCCTTGCGGCCGCGCCGCCTCCACCGTTAAGCTCGGTCGAGTAGTTGATGATGTCGTCCCAGGCACCCTCCACTCGTACGGGGATCCCGTAAAAGCGAACTTTGTCCAGGGTGAACATCCGGGCCGCGGTGACCTTTGTGGGGTCGTAGCACTCGCATCCTGGGCCTCGGTCGCCGGATTGGTTCAGCCAGGAAATCAACTTGCTGGCCATTGTCCGGGTGATCCTGTATTCCAGAATAGAGGGGTCGAACCATGGCTGCGTTGCGGCCGCTTGGTACATGGCGTCCAAATAGTTGTAGACGTCCTCACCTGTCAGGCTCGAAAGTTGAAGCGCATAGGTGGCCTCTGCGTTCTCGGTTATGTCGATGACGGTTCCGCCACCGGCCTCAGCCTGCACAAAGAACCCATCTATGCCGTCGTAATAGGCCGATTGGCTGTCCGTATCCCCGAACCATGCCGCCCTCCAAGAGGATAGGACAAGGTTACGGGTGAACACCGTCTCCACGTACTGCACAAGGGCGCTGTCCAGGTCGGCCTCGCCCTGGTGGGCATTCTTGAACGTATTGAAGAACCTCAGGAAGTTCTCATCGAACGTCCTCAAACAGATGGGCACCCGGCATTCGATAAGGCCAAGGTTCCACCGCTTGCCAGAAAATTCCAATGGTAGATCACAAGACGTGGTGGCGCATGATGTTTGATCCACAAATGGGAACGAATCCGGGTTTGGGGTGTTGAGCACAATGGGGATGGTGCCGCCATTGCGGACACCGGTAATCACCTCATGGGAGGCCGCAAGGCCCTCATGTTGGAAAGTTTTGGCGAAGATGGCCTCGGAAAATTCCACTTTGTCTGCCGATACGATGTCGTCGACTAGTGCGAGTAGGTCGGTCGCG
>CALDPL010000015.1 GCA_937911965.1 uncultured Allomuricauda sp.
CACCTCTTGGATCACCTTCAGTTGAATGAGGCTGAAGGGACCCCCGTTCTCCCGGAACCCGATCCTGTTGGCCGGGACCTGGAAGATGTACTCGAACAGGGCAATGCCCCAACTGATCAGGATGATGGAGACCAGGCCCAGTTTGTTGAACCATTTCCATTCGTGGAACTTCAGATGTCCGTACCAGGCCAATACCATAAAGGAATTGCTCAAGATCAACAGTCCAATGGTCAGGAGTGCTTTCATAGGTTTCAGGGAAGGGATAGAGTGGTTTTACGTCTTTTTTTTACCAGATCAAATCTCGGATATTTTCCCCAATGAAGGATCTGTTCACCGTCCATTTTTCAGGGGGTTCCAAATCAAATATTGATCAACCGGTTTGTCCCGTTTTCTCCTTTCGATCCATCTGGGCGCTGATAAAAGGGATCCTCGGGGCCAAGAAATACCCCGTCAAGCTTGCAAATAGGATGGGGATCAAATGTCCGAAACCCGTCAAGGTGGCCAACAATATGGTGGTACTCATGGGGGTCCGGGTGACGCAGGCATTGACGGCCGCCATACAGCTCACCACGGCCAGGGTCAGCCTGGTGGAGGGAAACAGATGGTGTATGATCAGTCCCAGGGTCGCCCCCACAAAAAATAGGGGAATGATGAATCCTCCCCGCCATCCGGAGGTGACCGTGATGGCAATGGCAATGATCTTGAAGACCAGGATGACCAACAGCAGTTCCAGGGCATAGCCCCCATGGAGGAGTCCGTTGATTTCATAGTGTCCAAAATATCGGGTTATGGGAAGATAGTAGGAAATGATGCCCAACAGGATACCTCCGATGGTGGTCTTGATATAAATGGGCAAGGGTCTTTTTGCGAACAACCCTTTGAAGAATTTGGTGCAAAGGATGAATCCCCACCCAAAGAGGGCCCCGACTATGGCGTATACCACGGCTAGGGCAAAATCAAAGAGGCCTTCGTATTCGTAGTTGGAAAGGTCCCAAAGGGAGCCCAGACCCAATTGAATGATCAGGGCGAACACCACATAACTGAAGCAACTGGCCACAAATGCGGGCATGATGGCCTTGTAGTACTCCACGGCATGTTTGTGGTGGAGGATTTCAAGGGCAAAGAGGCTGCCTCCCAAGGGGGCACCGAAAAGGGCCGTAAAGCCGGAAGCCATTCCCGCAATGCTCAGGGACCTGAGTTCATCCCCTTTTAAGCGAAAAAGCTTGCCCAGATAACTGCCCGTGGAACCGGTGATCTGCACCAAGGGGGCCTCCGGGCCCAGACTTCCCCCCGAGGCCACACAGAGCAGGGAGGAGAGGATCATGGAGGGGTTGTGCTTTGGATCCAATTTTCCATTGTTGAAACGGATGTTGTTCACGATCAATTGGATCTCCCCCGGATCGCCTATGAAATGGATGATAAGGCCCGCCAAAAGCCCACAGCCGGCCATCACGGGGATGACCCCCCATCCCTCAAAAGCACCCAAGCCGGCGGTGAGATGTTCCAGGACGACCCAGTATATTCCGGCGATAAGGCCTCCGATCAATCCGAGCAGGGCCCAAAGCAGAAAGGACCTGCTAAAGACAAAGGGATTGAAACGTACCGGTTGATCCAGGATGTTCAGGTAAGTAATGAGTTTTCTTCTGCGTTTGAGTTTCACCGAAGTGTTATTTTTTGACTGGGTCAGCTGTTTTGTTCACCCTTCCGTCCAATTATGGCATCCACGATGATGGGGGCGTGGATGCGGGAGTTTTCTATGAACCATTTATGGGTTTCCATCCCCCCACAGATCACCCCGGCCAAATAAAGCCCCTTTATATTGGTTTCCATGGTATCCGGGTCGTAGGTGGGCAGGCGGTTCCCGTCCTTTGACAGTTCGATCCCCAATTGCTCCAAAAAGGCAAAATCAGGCCTGTAGCCGATCAGGGCCAGGACAAAATCATTGGGAATCCTGATTTCCCCCTGTGGGGTATCCACAAGGATTTCATTTTCCCTGATCTCACTGTGAAAACTGTAATTGATCAGACTTGGAATTTTGCTGCTCAATTCACTTAATTCTATGTCATGGGTGGAAATGATCCCTTTGCAATGGGTACCGTTCAATTGCCTGATCAAGGCTTCGCTGCCCATAATCCGGT
>CALDPL010000016.1 GCA_937911965.1 uncultured Allomuricauda sp.
GAATTCCACGGGTTCTTCCCCCTTGGACACCAATTCCTCATTGAGGATGTCCAACATTTCCAAAAAGGACATATCCCCCTCCACCCCGTCCAGGGTATAGTCGACTATCTTTCCTTTGGATGAGGCATCCTTTTGACGCCATATTTTTAGATATAGTTTCATATGCTATCTTATTTGTAGGATCTTGTCTTGAGTTCGATGTTCTCGTACACCAAATCCTCCTTGTGCAATTTGGAGTCTTTTGGGGCCCCCACATATTCCCATGCGGCCACATACTTAAAGTGCTCGTCATCCCGTTGGGCCTCGCCCTCCTCGCTCTGGTACTCTTCCCTGAAGTGTCCCCCACAGGATTCGTTTCTGTGAAGGGCGTCCTTGGCAAAGAGTTCCCCCAGTTCCAAAAAGTCGGCCACCCGGCCTGCTTTTTCGAGTTCCTGGTTCTTGGAATCCAAGGTTCCGGTCACCTTTACATTCTCCCAGAAGTCCTTTCGAAGGGCCTCGATTTCGACCAGGGCCTCTTCCAATCCCTTGGCGTTCCGGGCCATCCCACATTTGTCCCACATGATCTTGCCCAGTTTTTTGTGGTAGTGGTCCACGGAATGGATTCCGGTACCGGACATCAATTTCTGAATCCGCTCCCTGACCTCCTTTTCAGCCTGTTCAAATTCAGGGGAATCGGTGGAGATCTTTCCTGTTCGGATGTCCTTGGAGAGGTAGTCCCCTATGGTATAGGGCAGCACAAAATAGCCGTCGGCAAGACCCTGCATCAAGGCAGAGGCGCCCAGACGGTTGGCCCCGTGATCGCTGAAATTGGCCTCCCCGGCCGCATAGCAGCCCGGAATGGTGGTCTGAAGGTTGTAATCCACCCAAAGCCCCCCCATGGTATAGTGTACCGCGGGATAGATCTTCATCGGGGTTTTATAGGGGTTCTCATCCACGATCTTTTCATACATCTGGAAGAGGTTGCCATACTTGGCCTCGATGACCCCTTCCCCCAATTTGGTGATGGTGGCCGCATCCGGGTCCTTGATCCCCGAGGTCTTGGCCTTCTCCTTTCCATAGCGTTCAATGGCCGAGGCAAAATCCAGGAACACGGCCTGCCCGGTCCTGTTCACCCCAAAGCCGGCATCGCAGCGTTCCTTGGCCGCCCTGGAGGCGACATCACGGGGAACCAGGTTCCCAAAGGCAGGGTACCTGCGTTCCAGATAATAGTCGCGGTCCCCATGGGGAATATCATTGGGTTTCAACCTTCCTTCCCGAACGGCGATTGCGTCCTCCTTTTTCTTGGGGACCCAAATACGCCCATCGTTCCGAAGGGATTCGGACATCAGGGTCAATTTGGATTGGTGTTCCCCCGATACGGGGATGCAGGTCGGGTGGATCTGGGTAAAACAGGGATTGGCAAAGAAGGCCCCTTTTCGGTGTGCCCTCCAAGCGGCCATCACGTTGCTTCCCATGGCATTGGTGGATAGGAAGAACACATTGCCATAACCGCCGGTGGCCAGGACCACGGCATGGGCGCTGTGCCTTTCGATTTCCCCACTGACCAGGTCCCTGGCAATGATGCCCCGGGCCTTGCCGTCCACCAGCACCAGGTCCATCATTTCATGGCGGGTATAGGATTGGATCTTTCCGCGGTTGATCTGTCGGTTCATGGCCGCATAGGCCCCAAGGAGCAACTGCTGTCCGGTCTGGCCCTTGGCGTAAAAGGTCCTGGAGACCAAGACCCCCCCAAAGGAGCGGTTGTCCAACAGTCCGCCGTATTCCCGTGCAAAGGGAACCCCTTGGGCCACACATTGGTCGATGATGTTTCCGGATACCTCGGCCAAACGGTAGACGTTGGCCTCCCTGGATCGATAATCCCCCCCTTTGATGGTATCGTAGAACAGCCTGTAATTGCTGTCCCCATCCCCTTGATAGTTCTTCGCGGCGTTGATCCCCCCCTGGGCTGCAATGGAGTGCGCCCTACGGGGGGAATCCTGGTAGCAGAAGGTCTTTACATTATATCCCAGTTCGGCCAGGGTGGCCGCTGCGGAACCTCCGGCAAGGCCGGTCCCCACCACGATAATGTCGATATTTCTCTTGTTGGCGGGGTTGACAAGCTCGATGTCGTTCTTATGTTTGGTCCATTTTTCGGCCAAGGGACCGGATGGAACTTTTGAATCCAATATGCCCATAATCAATTTGTTATTGGGTTAAGGTGGTGATAAATCGCGATAAAGGCGAAGCCCAAGGGGATGACCACCGAAAATAGTTTTGCAAACGTTCTCATGCCCGGGGTGTACTTGTTGTTCCACCCCAAGGATTGGAAGGAGGAAGAAAAGCCGTGCCACAGGTGCAGGGACAACAATACAAAGGCCACCACATAGAGTACGGTCCTCCAAAGGGGGGCAAATTTTTCCACGGTCTCATGGTGGTAGCGCGTGGGGTCTTCCGGTGAGACTTCAATATACTTATAGGCCATCTCGTGCACCCAGAAGTCGTACATGTGCAGGGCCAAGAAGGCAAGGATGACCAGACCGGAGTAGATCATGTTCCTGGAGACCCAAAGGGAATTTGAGTTCCCATTGAACTTCACATAACTGCCTCCCCTGGCCTTTCTGTTTTGGGACTCCAACACAAAACCCATGACAAAATGGACGATCACGCCCAGGATCAAGATCGGTTGAAGGACGAACTGCACCAAGGGATTGTAGCCCATAAAGTGGGACCACGAATTGAAGGTGTCCGGTGCCAGTACCGAACTCAGGTTAATGGTAAAGTGCTGAAGGAGAAAAACAACCAAAAAAAGCCCCGACAGTGCCATTACCACCTTTCGGGCTATTGAAGATTTTACCAATCCGCTCATTTGTACTGATTTTAAGACAAATTTAAGGCAGGAAGGGATCATGAACAAACAAAGGGGAAGCCAAAGGAGCTTATTTATATTCATTTTGATCATCCCCTGCCCTGCCCGTATTGAATCCCATGCCTCCAAGGAAAGCGGGGGAAGGGCCACTTACATTTGGGATTTTTACCGATATTGGCATCGAATTAGAACCCCCAGGGAATGGACATTGCCATTTTATCGGTAAGCCTTAATGTGTACTCCACAAGGAGATTGGCCATTGAAGCCGAAAAGGCCGGTCATTACGTGGAGCTCATCGACCATACCAAATGTTCCGTAAAATTGGGGGAGGCAGCCCCCCAGATTTATTTGGGGACCGAGAACATCACGGATGAATTTGATGCCATTGTCCCCAGGATCGGTACCACGGTAACCCGACATGGGGCCGCCATAGTAAAACAATTTGAACTCGGCGGGGTTTTCAGCACGGCCAAATCCAATGGGATCCTGATGGCCCGGAACAAAGTGAGCACCCTACAGATCATGGCCAAAAAGGGAATCCCGATCCCGCAGACGGTATTCTCCATCAATCCGGACAACGTAGGGGAGCAGATCGAGCTCCTGGGAGGCCCTCCGGTGATCATCAAACTGCAGGAAGGCACCCAGGGGAAGGGGGTGATCTTGGCGGAGAGCAAGAAATCCGCCAAATCCATGATCGATACCCTATATAATATGAATACGGGCATCTTGTTGCAAGAGTTCATCGAGGAGGCCAATGGGGAGGACCTGCGGGTCATCGTGGTGGGGAACCGTGTCGTGGCCGGAATGAAAAGGACCAGCAGTTTGGATGAGTTCCGGTCCAATGTGCACCGGGGAGCCGACACCGACACCGTAAAATTGACCCAAAGGGAAAAATTCATTGCCTTGAGTGCCACCAAGATATTGGGACTGGGCGTTGCGGGGGTGGACCTTATCCGATCCAAGGACGGACCGCTTTTGATCGAGGTCAATGCCTCTCCCGGGCTCAAGGGCATTGAGGGGGCCTCAGGGGTCAATGTGGCCAAACATATCATACAATTTGTGGAAAAACATGCACGAAGGACCAAGGTATAGGACTCTGGAGATTTCAGGGGAGCAGATTGCCCCCGGGGAGGATAAAGTGGTCCAATTGGGCATTGCCAGACTTCCGACCGGTACCTTGATCGACATCCCGGTACATCTGTTCAACGCAGTGGAGCCCGGGCCTGTCCTTTTGGTACAGGCCGGACTGCACGGGGATGAGATCAATGGAGTGGAAACCCTCAGGAGAATGTTGCAACGGGAACTCTTCGGTATTGAAAGGGGAACCGTGATCGTGGTCCCCATCGTGAATGTAT
>CALDPL010000017.1 GCA_937911965.1 uncultured Allomuricauda sp.
CCACATAGTCCGCTTGGGAAGCCAAGGAATTGCCCCCTCCGGCAAAGGAGGTGTCCACGATTTCCCAACCGCTGGGCACTATATGGGCCAGGGCCACGTTCTCCAAAAGGTCATCGGATGAATTGAATACAGTGATCTCCGCTTGGAACTCAGTGCCCTGTCTGAGCCCGGACACATCGATGACATTGCCTTGGACATCCTTATAGGATACGGAAAGGTTGAGGTTCCGTTGCAAGGCCAGTTCCTGTCCCACCGGCAATTTCCCGGTCTGGGTCAGGGTGACATAGACCGTATTGCCCTGTTTGTTGTGGACTTGGATCTGCTCCTTGGAGGAGGTGATGGCCAGTTCCCTTTGGGCAAGGGCCCTATCGGTTTTGACCACGGTTTCCATCCCGTTGTGGGTAAATGCCAGGTCGATTGATTTGCCCCCGCTGCCCACCACCATTTTGGATAGGGCCAACAGGGCATAGGCCGTTTCCTGGGTGCTGTACCAATTCTGGGACGAAAGGTTCTTGGCAAGGGACACGGAAAGTTCCCGTTGCCTGGAATCCCCGAGGATCACCAGGGTCTCCAGGGCCATGGCCCGGTTTCTGAAGACCGAGCCATAGGTTCTGTAATCGTAATTCCTCGGTGTAAAATTGATATTGGCCGTTTGGGCGATCTCCCGGGCCACCTCTTTATTGCCCACCAGGGCATAGGCGGCCGCCAAACGCCATTTGGCCTCATTGCTCAGGGAAGTGGATTCCCTCAGGCGGTTCATGGCCGCCAGCTCCGGCTGTTGGGCCAAGGCCAGGGTGTACAACCTATAGGCTTGGGAAATATCACTGTTGTAGGAGGTGCTTTGGGCGCTCCAGTTTCGGGCAGCGTTCTTCTGGTACCGCAGCCAATTGGCCAGGAAGGTCAAGGGCAATTGATGGCCTTTCCCCTGGGCCTCCAACATAAAATGCCCCGCATAGGAAGTGCCCCAATCATCGGCCCGACCATATCCCGGCCAATAGCTCAATCCCCCTTCCGGTCCCTGGAAATTCCCCAGGGCATTGATGGCGGCCTTGATGTTCTTTTCGATATCCTGTTTTCGGTCATAGGTGATGTCCATGACCTCCGCCAGGTACAGTTGCGGGAAGGCCGCTGAGGTAATCTGTTCCACACAGCCGTGGGGATACCTGAGCAAATAGTCCATCCGTTTGGAAAAATCCATGGGGGGAAGGGTGGAAAATTCCAGAATCGCCGCATTGGTACCTGAAGTGCCAAAGGGTTCCATGGGGATGGAAAGCTTTCCATCGGCATCCAGGACAAAGGTCTCGCTCTTTGTGGTGATCGGGTTTGGGTTTACCACATCGACCTGGGTTTCGCTGCCGGCCTGTTGGCCTGCCCCACTGGCGGATACTTTTATGGTCTGGAAGGAGGCTGCCGGCTTGACCTTGAAATCGAAGTTCACGATCTGTTCCCCTATGGAAGGGAATTCAATGTTCTTGCCGGTCGCCCCAAGGGGTTCCAAGGCCGTGCCCCCATCGATGTCCACCCGTACGTTCTTCACCTGGGGTTCCATGGCAAAGACGGTCACCGGAATGGTCACGGTCTCCCCGGGGGACAATTTCCTGGGGATGGAGGTCAGTACCATCAAAGGTTTGCGTACCGGGACGGTTTTATCCGTATGCCCATAGGCGCTGTTTGCATTGCCCGCGACGACCATGGCACGGACCGAACCCACATAGTTGGGCATTTCCAGTTCATGGGTCGCCTTTTCCCCCGCCTTTAGGGAGAAAGGGCCCAGATAGGTGACCACCGGGATGAAGCGTTGCGCCTTTTGGTTTTTGGCATCCACTCCAACGCCCCCGCCCCCAATGGCGTAGATATTGTCCACACTGACGGAATAGGCCCCCATCACATCATCAAATACATCGAAGGTCTTTACCCCTAGGGCCTGCCTGGCGTAAAAGGAGGCATGGATGTCCGGGGTGCGGAAGCGGGTGAGGTCCAGCAGGCCATCGTCCACTACGGCCAGGGAATAGGTCATGGGCTTTTTGTTTGCCTCGGAAACGGTCACCGTATAGTTTTTTTCGGGCTCCAGCTTATCGGGCATGGAAAGCAGGGGTTCCAGCCGGGTGGCCGGGTCCTCCACCAATAGGGGGACCACCCCGTAAAGCCGTATGGGAAGGTCGTTGGCCTGTTGTCCATGGGGCTGCAACAGGGAAATGTTGATATAGGCGTTGGGGGCCATTTCCGCACGGATCGGGATGCTCGCCTTGGTTTCCTTGGCCGTGGTCTCGATCCATTGTTGGGACAATACTTCAGTCCCATTTTCAATGCTGATCAGGGCCCTGCCGCCGAGGTCGGAAGGGAAGACGATATGGGCCTCTTCCCCAAGGGAGTAGCGTTCCTTGTCCGCGGAAAAGAGCAGGATCTTGGAGCTTTCGGAATCCCCTGCGGGCCGTTTCCACCAATTGCGGTAGAAATAGGTGGTGCGACCGGTGGCGTGCCCGGAGGCCTGATCCAGGACGCGGATCAGGAAGCGCCCTCCATCGTCATCCGGGATATTGATGTTGAAATGGGCCATTCCGTCGCTTCCGCTGACCAGTTCCATTTCCCGGTAGGGTCGGTGTACCGTGGCATTTTCGTAGCGGGAAAGGTTGTCCGATCCCCGGTTCCACCACCACCTCCATTCTATTTTGAATACCTGTACCTTGAGATTTCGGTTGGCGGCCGGCCTCCCCTGATCGTCCACCGAGATGGTCTCAAAACGGTTGTCCGAATCGGTCATATAGGAACCGTACTGTTTTTCTTCTGGAGATTTCAGGCCGACAAAATAGGGGTAGGGGGCCAATAATTTCGTGAACACATCCAGGGAAAAATCCCCGCCGCCTTCAAAGACCTTGGTGGTGAAGGTGGCCTGCAACATCCCCGGGGCCCTGCCGTTGACATTTATTTTTTCATTGATGGCCAATACCCCTTCGGCATCCAGGGTGGAAGAGATCCATTGTAGCTCATAGGGGCTGAATTGTCGTACGGGGTCCTGAAAGCTGTAGTTCCCATATTTTGGAAATGCCGCGCCGGCCTGGCTCAAGTTGGCATTGATGTCGATCTTGAGATTGCGTGCAGGGGCGCCGTGCAGCCATTGGACCTTGGCCACCCCGGCATTGTTGGCATTGGCCCGGAGCACTTCATCCCGGAAGGAGAAGTCTACCTTGAGGCGATTGGGTTTTACGGTGGCCACTCTCAAGGCCTTGGTGAACTGGGCGCCCCCAACGATGACCTTGGCGTTCCAGGTCCCGGTCGGGGCATCCTGGTCCGTGGGAATGGGGAAATAATAAAAATTTCCTTCCTTCTTGGCGTACAGGCCATCGGATCCCGGAAGTGTCCCTTGGGCCAATACTTGGCGTTGCACCAATTTTCCACGGGCATCGGTCACTTCCAGGACAACGGGATGATCTTGGGGAAGGGGGTTGGCCCGGTCGTCCAATACAAAGGTCAGGTGGATGGGATCCCCGGGACGATGTACTCCCCGTTCGGTATAGATAAAGCCCTGTAACCCCTTTTGCAAGCTTTCCCCGGAAATGTCGAAGGCGCTCATGGAAAGGGCATTGCCATCCGATAGTTTGACATAGGCATAATTGTTGTCCTTGACGGCCAGGGCGAAGGCCGGCTCCCTTTCTCCTTGGTGGACTGCAAAACCCGAGGCATTGGTCATGAGCTCCCCGAGGAGTTGTTGCTGGTAATCGTAGAGTTTGATTTTGGTGTTTTCCTCAGGCTTGGTGGTCAACAGGTTGCTGGCCACAAAATGAAGGCTGCCGTTGTTCCCTTTTTTGGCGATAAGGCCCAGGTCACTGCCCAAAAGGTTGGTGGCCGCGATCCGCTCCGCATTGTAATAGGCCGGGTGGCAAGGGTTTTCCCGTTCTTCCCAATTGTAGTCGTAATTTCTCCAGGCGTAGATTTCGTTGTTCCAATACTGCTCCTCCAAGGTTTCAGTATCGGCATCCGGATGATCGGAATCCCGGGATTCCGCAAGTTCTGCCGTCGGTTCCCCGCAGTCGTATGTACTGTGCTGTTTTGTAAAACTGAGTTCCACCCGGTACAGGCTGCCGGGCTCCACCTCGATCAGTTTGGAAAGGTCCAGGGCATGGGCCTTCCAAAAGCTGGTGTTCGCCTCCCCTTGTGAGGCCAGGTCGATCCGTTTGTAGGCCACTCTTTTTCCCACCGGCCTGAGATCGGGCTCGTAGTTGGGATCGAGGTTGTAATTTTGAAGGTACTGCAACATATTGTTCTCATAGACCTGTATGACACGGACTTCCACGGCAGCGAGGTTCACGGTCTCAAAATAGATGGGGGTGGAGGCCGCATTGGGAAGGATGGCCCCTTTGGAAATCAGCCGTACGGCGGGTTTGAGCTGTTCAAAGGAGAGCAGTTCAGAAAAGGGGTGCTTCAGGGAGTGGCCAAAGGCGCTCTTGATTCCCTCAAAGGCCTTTACCCGGACCTCGCCCAGGATACGTGTGGTGGGGTAGACCCTCAACAGATTGCCCTCGATCTCAAACCTGAGGTCCCCGGCATGTTCCACGGTGACCAGACCGCTCAGGTCTTGGTTCGGGTCCAGGGGCTCGGAGAAGTTCAGGCTGAGGACCGCGTTGGGGGCCGATCCGGTCCTGGCGTCGACGATCACAAATTTGTCGAGGCCCGGGACCGTGTATTTTTCGGAACCCTCGTTTTCCACCCCCAGGGCCTTTCCGCTCCAGGTGATGTGCAGCTCACTATCCTGTGAAGTTCTGGAAATGCTGTCGATCTTAAAGCTGTAATACTGGGCATTTTGGGAGCTGTTGTCCCATTTTACGGGGACTTCCCGATCCCCTTGTTTCACCTTCAAAACAGAATTGACCTTGGAGGCCTCCAAAATATCCGAAGCGTCCAAGGTCCCGCTGAGGTATTGCCATTGCTTGTCATAGGACTGCAGGTTGCCAAGTTTGATCTTGAAATTTGGGGCAATGGTCCTAAAGGCAAAGGTATATTCCCTGAATTCCCGTTCCAGGTCCCCGAAGATCTTGTCCAGGGCCAGGGTGACCCGGTATTCCGTATTGGGCTTTAGGTACTGTGAGGGCAAAAAGCTGAGTTTTCTGCCATTTTCGATGATCAGCTTCCCATCCACTTTGGGGGTGAACCCAATAAGGTCCCCAGGCAGTTCCTGGTTCAGTTCATAGGAGTCAAGGACCTGGGCCAGTACGATATCCACAGGGGCGGATACACTTTGGTCCCCTTGGGTGTGGTAGCTGATGTAATCCTTGAACTTAAAGAGGTTGTCCGTATCCCCTGTGGAGGACTTCTTTTTACAGGAAAAGGTCAATAACAACAGGGCGAGGGGAAGGATTCTATATATCTGGGACATACCGAAAGTGTATTGGTTAAACAACTGTTCTTGGCCCAAGCAAGATAGTTAAAAATGGGTAAGTCATAGCCCGTCCAGGGGATTGATTCAGGGAATTTGTCCTTCAAAATTTGGTTGAATTTGATGGATCGTTCGGAATTGTTCCCTTTTTACCCCATTTACTTTTAAAATAAAGTTAAATCCGATTGGCCCCATTTAACAAACCGATACTTTGGTACCCGAACCTGAACAAACCAATAATTTCCATCCACATTGAGAAAACATTGTGCACCCCTGTTTTTTGTCTCCCTATTTTTATTGTTAGCCGAAGCCCATGGACAGGACTTTACCGTCAAGGGCAAAATCGTGGATGCCGATCAGGGGACTCCCTTGGAGGCGGCGACCATTTTTGTGGAAACCCTTAGGGACAGTGTCCTGATCGCCTATGCGATCACCGATGCCCAGGGCCAATTTACCCTGGAGGGAAGAACTTCCTATACCAAGGGCAGAATGGGAATCTCCTTTAACGGATACAAATCCAGGGCCATGGAGGTGGAGCTCAAGCCTCTTTTGGACCTCAATGTCATCCCCTTGGAGGAACAGCCCCTGCAATTGGACGGGATCGATCTGATCGCGGATCGGGTCCCCCTTACCATAAGAAAGGACACCCTTGAGTTCAATGCGGATTCCTTCAAGACCCGTCCCGATGCCACGGTAGAGGATGTGCTTAAAAAGCTGCCAGGGGTCGAGATTGCCAGTGATGGGAGCATCACGGTCAATGGAAAATCGGTGAACAAGGTCCTGGTCGACGGACAGGTGTTTTTCAGTACAGACCCCAAAGTGGCCACCAAGAGCCTTACCAAGGATGTCATCGACAAGATCCAGATCTTGGATTCCAAGACCAAGGAACAGGAATTCATCGGGGAACAGGGGGATGGGGAGAACAAGACCATCAACCTGTTGCTCAAGGAGGACAAGAAAAGTGGCTATATGGGCCGGGTTTCCGGAGGCTATGGGACCGACGACCGCTATCAGGCCAACGGACTTGTCAATTATTTCAACAAGAGCCAAAGGATCAGTGTACTGGGCAGCAGCAACAACATCAACAACCCCGGTTTTTCCTTTGATGAAATCTACGATATGGTGGGCAACTCCAGGGGCGGGGGGATAAGCATGAGCCGCAACGGTGGATTCTCCGTGGGCAATCTTTCCTTTGGATTCGGGGAAGGGATCATCACTTCCTCCACCGTGGGGGCAAGTTATGCGGACCAAAGGAAGGATCAATATCGAATGGATGGCAATTACTTCTATTCCTACAGTGATTCCTATAACAATGAAAAAATAGCCCGGGAAAACATCCTGCCCGATGGCAGCTACTTTACGGATACGGAGTCCAGTTTTGTGGGCGGTACCATTTCCAATCAGGGTTCGGCCAATTTGGAATTTGACATTGACAAGACCACCCGGGTGACCATCCAGCCCAGTCTGAGTGTGAACAAAACCGATTCGGAAGTTGGAAGGGTCACAGGGACCTCCGACGCCTTGGGCAATGCCGTGAACGACAACAGTACCCGGGAAAGCACCCAGGGGATGCAACGGAACTTTTCCAACAATTTGGAGATCATGAAGAAACTGGACACCCTTGGAAGGTATGTCCGGCTGTATTTCGAGAACAACAACCGGATCAATGATTCCGAATCCCATCTGAACTCCGAAAGGAATATATTTGGGGACGATCCCGAGCAGCAGATTTTGGACCAAAGGACCACCAATGCCACCTCCAACGACAGTTATGAGGTCGGGGCCTCCTACAGGCACATGCTCGGCAAGACACTCTATCTGGACTTTCGGTACAGTTACAACAACAACCGTCAAAGCAGTGAGCGTTCGGTCACGGACCTAGATCAAATTACGGGGCAATATGGGTTCAACCCACAGCTCAGCTCGGACTTTGACTTCTGGACCCAGACCCATGTCCCGGAAATCACCCTGGGGTCCAATGGGCAAAAGTTCCGATTCAACTTTAGGGCCAGAATGGAACAGAACCGATTGGACAATGAGGATTTTATCCAGGACACCTCCTTTTCAAAAAACTACGGAAACCTGCTGTTCAATTCCAATATAAACTATAATATGAGCAGCAGCAAGCGCTTGTCCCTCAGATACAGTTCCAGGGTGAACACCCCCTCGGTCCGGCAGTTGCAGCCCGTGCCCAATGTGAGCAATCCGCTCAACATTGTGGTGGGGAACCCCAACCTCGCCCCGGAGGTCCGACACAGTGTCAACCTGAATTACAACGATTTCAATTGGAGGGAGCGAACCGGCTTTTTTGTTTTTTCCGGACTGACCATGGAAAATGACAAGGTGGTTTCCTCGACCACCACCGATGAGGATTTTATCCGTACGACCAACTATGAGAACGTGGATGGCAATTACAGCGGTTGGGCGGGAATCAATTATTCCAAGGAAATCAAAAAGGACAGTCTGTACAGTCTGAAGTTTACGCTCAACCCCTATCTGTCCTTCGACAAACAGGTGGGATTCACCAATGGAAGCCGGTTGGAGGCCAAGAGCTTGAACCTGAGGCCCAGGGTCGGCCTATTGTTCAATTATATGGAATTGATCGAAATCGAACCCGAATATGCCTTGGGACTGCAGTCGACCAATTACAATTTGGAACAAGTGGAGGACATCGATTATACCACCCACAACTTTACCGTTCGAATGACCACCTATTGGCCCGAAAACCTGGTATGGGGCAATGACTTCACCTATAGCTACAACAGCAATGTGGGGGAAGGGTTCAAAAAGGATGCTATGTTCTGGAACATGAGTCTGGGCCTGCAACTCTTCAAGAAGAAGGCCACCCTCAAGGTATTGGCCTATGATCTGTTGAACCAGAACATCAATACCCGCCGGACCAGTGGCCAGGATTTTGTCCAGGACTTTCAGGGAACGGTGCTCAACCGCTATTTTATGGGGAGCCTGACCGTCAAGTTCGATTCCTTTGGGGGCAAGGGTGCCCCGCAGGATCAAAGGGGAGGACGCCGTTTCATGAGGTTTTGATCGGGATAGTGGGTGCTTCTTCCAGACCCGGATTAAAAGCAATCCCTTATGTGGATATTTTGCTTTTGTCCCTTTTGGTCCCCTTCTCCCAATTTTTAATGATCAGTACCCAAAGCACCACGCATATCCCCAATAGGATCCACTTTTCAGTTCCGGTGAGTCCATCTTTGATCAATGCATTAAAAGACATTATTTGAACGATCAGGTGGAAGCAGGCACTGGCCACAATGGATTTTGTGGCTTCGGCAATCTGTCCGATCCCCCAGCTTCCAAAGATCAACAGTCCCATAAAAAACAGATTTTCTTGCACAGAGCCTCCTTTGAGGAACGTTAAATGCCATAGGTACCAAAGAATCCCAATGATCACATATTTGGCCATTGGTTTTAATGATGATAATTCATTCTGTAAATACCCACGCCATCCATATTCCTCCATGATGCAATATGCAAAGGTCGCTATGACCGCCAATAGCCCATAGATGTGCCGGTTCAGACCAAAATCATTGGCCACGCCCACAACGGCCACTGCAGTGATGCCAATAAGGACCATGATGATATTCCAGTACTTCAAGTGACCCGAAAAGGTGATTTTTGGGGAACGTTCTTTTTTTAGCAGGGCAATTCCGATCAATGCGCCGATGAAGACCCCACTTCCCTCCAATACAGTTTTAAGCATTATGGAGGGCCAGAGTGGCAAACCCGAGAGCTGCTGATTCAGTTCAAATACATCAAACCTGAATAGATTGGAAAGTAAAAGGGCGATGCTGTAAAATATGAGAAAACGAAGTACTGCGATCTTTGACATGGGCCTCAGTTTTTGGTCGGTTGTATTTGAATTGAATGGTTTTTGATATTTTCAAGGATTTTACGGTACGATCGATCTTTGCCAAATGGAATGCCCATCGGTTCATGGCGGGATCGTTTCATCAAAGGAGGGACTAAAGTTTTAAAAGGGAGGCCGTGCACGGTTTTTTTTGGCCCTTGGTTCCAGGGGAAAAAGCTGATTCGATCACCACCCCCCGGAGGCACCGCCCCCTCCAAAGCCCCCTCCCCCGAAACCACCGCCACCGCCACCGCAACCCCAACTGGAGCCGCCACC
>CALDPL010000018.1 GCA_937911965.1 uncultured Allomuricauda sp.
ATCAATCCGATCATCGTAAGACTCTACCGCAACTTTTGCCCGCTCTCCCGGCTCTCTTACGATTTTTTTGATGGTAATCAGCCCGTCATAGACTTCAGGAACTTCATTTTCGAACAATCTCTCCAAAAAGATGGGAGATGTTCTGGATAGGATAATCCTCGGATTTCCGTTGATCATTTCCACTCTATGAACGATAGCCCTCACGCTTTCTCCCTTTCTAAATCGGTCTTTTGGTATTTGTTCGGATTTGGGCAGGATCACTTCATTGCCCTCGCCGTCTATCAACAACAACTCCCTTCCTAAAATCTGATATACTTCCGCTACAATTATCTCTCCTACAAGTTCTTTGTATTTTTGGAAAAGGATATCTTTTTCCAAGTCTTTGATCTTTTGAATAAGCGTTTGACGCGCCGTCATTACAGCCCTTCTGCCAAAATCGAGCAGCTTAACCTCCTCGGCCACTTCTTCTCCTATTTCAAAGTCAGGCTCAATCTTCCTTGCTTCTGAAAGGCTTATCTTATCATGGTCCCAAATATCTTCTGAGTCGTCATCTACGATTTCTCGAAACCGCCATATTTCCAGGTCCCCCTTGTCTGCATTGATGATGATATCGAAATTGTCGTCCGAACCGAATTTTTTCTTAAGGGCACTCCTGAAGACTTCCTCCAAGATGGCCATAAGGGTAACCCTGTCTATAAACTTATCGTCCTTAAACTCCGAAAAGGATTCGATCAGCGCTAGGTTTTCCATTTTTTGATCCAATTAAAATTTTAATACAACTTTTGCTTCTTTGATCTCGGAAAAGTCGATCGTCTGGCTTTTCTGCACCGTGACCTTGCCCTTTCCTTCGGGCTTGGGCTCCCGGGACTTCCATTCCAAGGTGATCGAATCTTCATCACTTTGGACCAAGGTCCCTTCCAATTCCCCGGAAGCGGTCCTCACCTTGAGGATCCTTCCCGTATTCTTTTTGTACTGACGCGGTTGGGTCAAGGGGGAAGTCGCCCCTGCCGAGGTTACCTCCAGGGAAAAATCCTCTTCTTCCCGATCCAGATTGTGTTCTATGGCTCGACTGATGTCCATACAATCCTGAAGGTTCACTCCATGGTCCCCATCCAAGATCACCCGAATCGTGTTGTCCCCACCTACGGTGAAGTCGATCAAAAACAAGGAGGGATGGGCCTCCAGGGCCCGGTCCAAAAGAACTTGCACTTTATCCTTCAACATAACAAATCGGAATGAAAGAGGGGACTCGAAGTCCCCTCATGAATACATATATCCGTTCAGTGGCGCAAATATACGACAATTTATATTTTTTGTGCAAGCCCTTTAACGCCAAACATTTGTTTAACGTAAAAATGAATTTGTCCACAAACATGAAATATGTCGGAATCGCCTTATCCCAGCAGTATGAAATCATTCTTATTAACAGTCTTACCAAGTGTTCATCGATGAAATGCAGAATCACAATACCCTATCAATACCCTGTTTAACACCTTCTTTCGAGCGGTTTCACAACAAATATTTTCCACCGGACTTCCCTCAACTAGCTTTGTAAAGGCAAATTATGTTTTAATATGGGAATATTTTCAACAAGGGGACAGGGAACCAAGGGATCGACCATGGGACTATTCCTGTCCATAACCTTCTTTTTATTGGGAAGTATCTCCCTGTATTCCCAGACTACGATTTGGTACGAGGATTTTAATCAAGGCAACAACACTAGAAGCGGGACAGCTGAGGGGCCTTCGGCTTCGGATTGGTCCACAAATTGGAACAATAATCGATTTTCTGTTCAAAACGAAAGACTCCAAGCTAATTATTTGGTTGATGAACGAACTTGGTCTACAAGTGCCATTGATATCAGTGGCTACAATATGGTGCGATTTAGCATGGATGTGGATGTGAGCAATCCAAATGAATTTGAAAATTCGGATTATTTCATTGGAGAATATCGTACCAATTTGGTTGGTTGGACTGAATTTGTAGATTCTTCCGGATCGAATTCCGACCCCCTTAATTCTTCATACGTAGTCAATGTTCCGTCCAATGCCACTACACTATATATCAGGGTAAGGATGCGGAATTCCGCAAGCAATGAATCCTATTATATCGACAATGTCTTGGTGGAAGGAATCCCAGCCCTATGTCAAGGGGAATTGAATTATGAGTTTTATGATGGAAATTATGCCCCATCTGTCAATAATATCCCAACAAACGGGGCCTTGAGCAGGGGCACTGTTGGCCATTTCAATGTAAATACCCTACAAAATCAAGTGGATCCGGGAGATGCAGATACCTATGGGATTCGCTATAGTGGATATATCCAAATAGACAATCCTGGAGAGTACAGATTTTACACTTCTTCCGATGATGGATCCAAACTTTTTATCAATGGAACTGAGGTGGTCTACAATGATAATGACCATGGTAATCAGGAAAGGAGTGGAACCATTTCCTTGACCACTGGGCTTCATGCCATACAAGTGCTCTTTTATGAAAATGGAGGAGATGCCAACCTACAGGTACAATACCGACGAGAACCAAATGGGCCGAAAACAAATATCCCCTTTGACAAACTCTATGCAGTTTGTGATGAAAGTAATATAGACACTGACGGAGATGGAATTCTGGACGGAGCCGATTTGGATTCCGATGGGGATGGAATCCCGGATTCGGTGGAATGTCCTGGGAATTATGTGGAGACCGCAACGAATTTTGGAAATTTCAGCAATGTTTCCAATGCGGTTGGAATACCGGGAACGACTTATGCAGAAAACTACGAATTTGGATATCAGGGAGAAAGCAACCTTTTGCTCCATTTTCCGCAGAATGTACCGGTTGGTACCAATGTTCGAGTTTATTTGGGAGCAAGTCCAAATGTGAGTAGTGTTGATATGAGTATTCTCCGTTCGAATGCTGCGGGGGATGACCAAGGTTGGTTGGCCAGTGCCAACGGTACCACTCCTGGCTCAATTCGTGAGGTTTCGTTTACGGTCACAGGATATAGCTTGCGATATATTAGAATTATTGTATGGAACAGAGGAGCCCGTGTCTATGGTGCCAGTTACGGAGCAGCTTTGGACTGCGACGCCGATGGTGATGGAATTCCCAATCATCTGGACCTGGACAGTGACGGGGACGGAATCCCTGACAATGTGGAGGCCCAGGCTTCCTTAAATTATATTGCTCCCTCAGGCAACGATTGGAATAACGATGGAATCGACAATGCCTATGGAAGTGGGCTTGTACCCATTGATACCGATGGGGATGGAGTACCCGATTATTTGAGTGATGACAGCGACGGTGACGGAATTACCGATACCGTGGAAGCGGCCCTGGCCCTTACGGGATTGGACAGCGACAACGACGGTTTGGACGATGCCATCGATACCACCGTGGGATATGGGGACCCGGGGGGGACCATAGACGACCCCACCAATACCGATGGGGGTTCCATTATGTTGCCTGACTCCGATGGTGACCTGAACAGTGGGGGGGACCTGGATTTTAGGGATGATACCAATGACAGCAACCAGCCCCCGACCATAACCGCCGCGGGAGATCAAGTATATTGTCCCGGAGAATCCATCCCAGTTGTGGAGAGTGTTTCCATTACAGATCCCGACAGCAGTACCTTGGATGCAGTCTATATACAAATCACCTCCAATTACAACAATCCCGGGGATCAGTTGACCTTGACCGGTGCCCACCCAAATATCACGGCCAGTTGGAGCGCTTCCGAGGGAAGATTGCTGCTCAATGGACCGGCCAGCCTACCGGAATTCGAAGCAGCCGTAAAAGAGGTACGCTTCTCGACCACGGCCACGATAAGTGGTGGGGAAACCCGTAGTTTTTCCATAGTATTGAACGAGGCCAATTACCTCGCTTCCACAGGTCATTACTATGAATATGTACCCGCCTTGCGCATCACCTGGACCGCAGCCAAGGCAGCTGCCGAGTTAAGAACTTTCTATGGCCTACAGGGCTATTTGGCCACCATCACGAACCAAGATGAATCCGACCTTTTGGGCTCCCAGGCCCCTGGTGCCGGATGGATAGGGGCCAGTGATGCTGCAGCGGAAGGACAGTGGCGCTGGGTGACCGGACCCGAGGCCGGAACTTTGTTTTGGAGAGGGTTGGCCAATGGTTCCGCAGAACCAGGTATGTTCTCCTACTGGAATACAGGGGAGCCCAATCAATCAGGGGAAGAGGATTACGCACATATTACGGCCCCAGGGGTGGGGGCCATAGGGTCTTGGAACGACCTATCCAACGTAGGGGGAAGTGGGGATTACGAACCCAAGGGTTATTTGGTGGAATATGGGGGTATGGAGGGAGATCCCCCCAACCCCACCTTGGCGGTCACCACCACCATTACCGTGGAGGATACGGCCCCCACTGCGAGTAACCCATTGCCAGTGACCGTATTCTGTACCGATGATATTCCTACTTGGGATATTAATGTGGTCACCGATGCAGCGGACAATTGCGACCCCGATCCGGATGTTACCTTTATCAGTGATGTCAGCGATGGAGGAACCAACCCTGAAATCATCACCCGAACCTATAGGGTTACCGATGCCGCAGGCAACAGTGTCGATGTGGAACAGACCATTACGGTCACTCCCTTTACCATAAACGGCCAGCCCTCCAATGCAACGGCCCTGGTTGGAGTCAACGAAGACTTCTCAGTGGGCACCAACGGGGCGGACAGCTATCAATGGGAGGTCAGCACCAATGGGGGAAGCAGTTATGTACCCATTTCCGATGGAAGTGAATACTCGGGTACACAAACGGCCACCTTGACGGTAATCGCCCCGGATCTGGACCAAAACGGGTATAGGTATCGGGTGCAGGTCCGTAAAACAGGGGCTTCATGTGCCGCCTTGGAATCCAATGGGGCCACCCTATCCGTGAAAGTGGGCACGGTGATCACCAACCGAAGGATCACCCACAGGGTGAACAAGGATTAAATCTTGGTCCCAAATACACTTTAGGATGGGATTTAGGGGCAATTCACATCCATTTTCAGTTCAATTCCCACGGATTCATGGAATCCCTGCACACCTTAATTGCTTTGGTTACTTCCGATAGGGTGAACTTTTGGCAATGATCCAAGATGGAAATATCGAATTTTAAACTTGGTGACAAAACTCAAGGAAGTTCCATCAACCAAAATTCAGATATATGAAGGTTTAAGCCAATGGTCCTTTTCTCTGGTGTACTTTGGAGCGGATTCGAGGTATTCATTTTTACCTGAATATGCAATGCGGTAAATACTCGGGTTATTCGCCGCATATTTGCGGTGTATGTTTTATTTTTTTACCGCAAAATCAATTTTACACAACTGTTATGAAAGTTGTTTTGGGGTAGACTGTTTACAGTTTATCCCTGTTGTGCCGTGTCCTCCCAGGGCACCCAACAAAATATTTTTCAATCAAAACCCTTTTGCACTTGGGACAATTTGAGTCGTTGGATTCAAATGAATTACAGTTAGAATGGTTTATCATATCATGATAATCTGAAGTGCAACTTCATTTTATCATGATATTTTGGAATTAGAATCTTTTGGAAAGGCATGTTTGAATTAATAAACTTGAATGAATTCGGCTAAATCTTGACTCGTGAAAAGCACCAAGAGGCTACTCTTGTCCTTCCAATGGATTTGTCCTTAAGATTTTGTGGTATACGATTGTTTTCATGTTCACAATTACCATGAAATTCCAGAAGCAAAAAAAAGGAATTGCCGGCTTCAAAAATATTGGGTGTTCCCCCATAAAAATTCAGCCTTCAATTATTTCACCCTGCCACAAGCGTTTCAGAAACACCTGATAGGGCAATATGTGAATGCCATTGACCAACCTGGGCCTAGGCTCGGTACAGACCACAATTGCCTTCTTCACAGTGTATTCTTCCATAAAAGCCTTTAGTCCCTTCAGGTGCCTGCTGTTAATCCGATCGCTTCCTTTTACTTCGATTGCGATCTCGTGTTGTCCGAGGATGTAATCCACCTCCAATTGTGAAGCCGTTCTCCAATAGCTTATATCGTAATCCAAACCAGAATAATGGCTATGCGCATATAGTTCCTGATAGATGAATATATTGTACATTTGTATTATCGAAATGCAGATTACGGTAATACACATTACGATAAATATAAAGCCATAAAATTCTACAATCGGGAAAAAGAGCTCGAAATGCTCTGGAACATTAAGGAGCGGTCCAAACACGCCGCCCAGATGACCCTTGTTGTCGGAAGAAGGAGAATTGGCAAAACCAGTCTCCTGCTAAGGGCACATAAGGACAGCACCATGTTGTACTTTTTTGTTGCCAAGAAAAACGAAACCTTGCTCTGTCAGGAATTTGTACTAGAGATCCGAAATAAATTGCAGGTCGAGTTGTTTGGCGAATTCAAGACCTTTAAAAGCGTATTTGATTCCTTGATGGAACTGTCCAAAACACGGCATTTCACATTGGTCATCGATGAATTTCAGGAATTCAACTCCGTCAACTCCTCCGTATACAGTGATATGCAAAACAGTTGGGACCGCCAAAAGGAAAACAGTAAAATCAATTTGATCCTCTGCGGATCGGTTTATTCGCTGATGAGCCGAATATTTGAACACTCCAAAGAGCCCTTGTTCGGAAGGGCTACCGCCAGGATACACCTCAAGGCCTTTACCACATCCACCCTCAAGGAAATCCTTGAAGACCATCATCCCGAATATTCCAATGAAGATCTCCTGGCCTTTTATACGATCAGTGGGGGGGTGGCCAAATATGTGGAATTGTTGATTCTTGAAAAGGCATTTACCCTTCCTTCGATCCTAGAGGTAATTTTAGCGGAAAATTCTCTATTCCTCAATGAGGGGAGAAATGTCCTTATCGAGAAATTTGGCAAAGAATACGGAAATTATTTTTCCATATTGGCCCTAATCGCTTCCTCCAAAACTTCCAGGGTGGAAATGGAATCCATTATGGAAATCAACTTAGGGGGTTTTCTGGACCGCTTGGAGCATGAATTCAGCCTGATCACCAAGGTACGACCCATATTGGCAAAGCCCGGCAGCCGTTCGGTCAAATACCGGATCAATGACAACTTTTTGAATTTTTGGTTCCGGTTCATCTACAAATACGGCAGTACAGTGGAAATCGGCAATCTGGATTACCTAAAGGAAATCATCAAGCGCGACTATGACACCTACAGTGGGCCCATCCTTGAAAAATATTTTATGGAGAAAATCAAGGAGGAAAGAAATTTTTCAACCTTGGGAACCTATTGGGAAAAGGGCAATCAAAACGAAATTGAAATCGTCGGAATCAACGAGTTGGAGAAAAGCATACTATTTGCTGAGGTAAAGCGGAATAAAAAGAACATCAGCATCCCTACCCTTAAGAACAAGGCCAAAAAGTTACATGCCCAATTCGAGGAATACCATGCCGACTTCACGGGTCTTTCCCTGGAAGATATGTAGTCGGTCAAGGGGAAGGCCCGGTTTTCCATTGTCCATGCCCAAGGTTGGGGCGCCATAACAGTTTGTTTCCTTGGAAATTTGAATTTCTGTGGGAGATTCCATAATTCTATTCTATATTTGCTCGGAACTTTGCATATCGATTTAGTAGGTTATTCTACTTTTGCGACTTTCAATCATCCGTTCCAACAATCCTAAGTACGATTTTAATCAATTTAATAACTTAAATATCAACATTGTAGCTATGGGCTCATCAGAATTTAAAGGCTTTTCTACCAAAGCCGTACAATCCGGACATGACGTCAAGGCCCACGGGGCAACCCGTGCGGTCCCAATCTACCAGACCACTTCCTTTGTGTTCCGGGACAGCGATCATGCCGCGAATCTTTTCAATCTATCGGAATCGGGATATATCTATACCCGTTTGAACAACCCCACCACGGATGTATTGGAACAAAGGCTGGCCGCCCTCGATGGGGGCATTGCGGCCCTGTGCACCGCATCGGGCATGTCGGCCATCATGACCACCCTGTTGACCCTTCTCAAATCCGGGGACCATATCGTGGCCTCCAACAGCCTCTATGGCGGTTCCTTCAACCTGTTGAACATCACCCTGCCCAGGCTCGGCATCACGACAACCTTTGTAGATCCCTCCAAACCGGAAAACTTCCGAGAGGCCGTCAAGGACAGTACAAAGGCCTTTTTCCTGGAAAGCCTTGGAAACCCAAAATTGGACATTCCAGATCTAAAAAAGATATCCAAATTGGCAAAGGAGGCCCAAGTGCCGCTGATCGTTGACAACACCGTGGCCACCTCCTACCTCTATAGGCCCATTGAACACGGGGCCAATATTGTGATCCATTCCCTGACCAAGTACATCAGTGGCAACGGTACCTCCATAGGCGGGGCCATCATCGATGCCGGGACCTTTGACTGGAGCAGTGGAAAATTCCCCGAGTTCACCTCCCCTTCCCCGGGATACCACGGCCTGGTCTACCACGAGGCCCTGGGAGCTGCGGCCTTTATCGCCAAGGCCCGATTGGAAGGCCTCAGGGACCTGGGCGCTGCCCTGAGCCCCTACAATGCCTTTCAGATCATACAGGGATTGGAAACCTTGGAGC
>CALDPL010000019.1 GCA_937911965.1 uncultured Allomuricauda sp.
CTCGGAACTCTCCAGAAAGGATGAAATTTTCACCTCGGACACGGGCCTGTTGAGCATAGCGGGAGGGAAGCTCACGGGATACAGAAAGATGGCGGAACGGGTGGTCAACAGGATTGCCAAACGCATGGAGGATGAGCAGGGAGCCGTTCTTAAACCCTGTACCACCGACAAGATTCCCCTTTGCGGCAACGGCTTCAAGAAATACAAACAGGTCAAAAATTATATCGCCACGATATTGGACCGGATCCAGGACAGTGGATTTACGTCCCAAGATGCCCACTATTTGGTGACCACTTATGGGAAGCAGACCCAAACAATCTTGGAACTGTACACCCAGATTCGGGACGAGGACCCCCACCGACGTATGGTCCGGGCGGAGGCCCGCTTTGCCATAGCCCACGAGATGGCCCTCGATCCCTTGGATTTCTTTATCCGAAGGACGGGAAGGATGTACTTTGACATTGAAAGTGTCCGAAAATACAGGGAGGCCGTTCTGGAGGAATTCCGAACTGCCTTCAAATACGATGGCAAGGCCATGGAGGCCATGGACCGGGCCCTGGATGCCTCCCTGAAGGAACATTCCGATTTTTCCAGGGATCGGGGGTAAATCATTTTGTCCCCCTTGGGGGAATCCATCTCATGGGGCCAACCTCCTTTTGCAGGGAAGGATTGCCGATTACACAAAAAAACCTGCCGTCCATACAAAATTTACGGTCAGGGCATTGTATTATTTTGTAATTTCATTGGGTCGTGCCCGAACCAGGTTCATCGGCAGGGAAGGCCCCTGCCCTATGTCCGCTCCCCGTTAAGGGCCCCGACCCGACGGTTCCCGGGTTCCTGCATATCTCCCAGATTGGAATTATACCGTTGGAAAACATTTGCAAAAAACTGAACGGATGACCCTTGTACAGCCCAAAACCAAGCAGGTGCTTATCGTGGAGGACCACGCTCTGAGCAGTACGGGGTACAAGCTGATTTTGGAGGATCCGGTTAAATTGGACGATGAACCGACCTACGAGGTCAAGACAGCCCATACTTTAAAGGAAGCGCATGATTGTTTGATGGAGGTGGATGGAATCTTCGATATCGTCCTATTGGACATCCGTATGAAGGCCTATCCGGAGTTGAAACTGTTTTCGGGGGAGGATCTGGGCCAAGTGATAGTGGAGCGGTTTGGAGACACCAAGATAATCGTATTGACGAGCATTCTGGACAAGAACAGGTTGAACGGGATATTGAAAGCCTTGAAACCTGCGGGCTTTTTAATTAAAACGGATGTCGACCCCAAGTCCCTGAAAGATGCCTTTAGGCAGGTATCCAATGGCATGCGATATTATTCCAATTCGATAATGGACCTTATAGAGGGCAACTATCTTTCGGGCATTGAACTGGACGATGGGGAGAGGGAGTTTCTATACCTACTGTCAATAGGCGTTCCGACCACCGGGATTCCCGATCATCTGCCCTGGTCCCTTTCGAAGGTGGAGAAAAAGAAAAGAAAGCTCAGGGAGCAATTGGATGTCGAGGGGAAAAACATCATGGCCCTGATCCACAGGGCCCGGGAGTTGGGGATCATTTAATGGGGATTTGGGGAAAACTCCCAAAATTATGCGGTTTTCATACCCCCTGGAGCCAATTCAATACCATAGTTTTATCGCATTGTCGGGATTTTGCCGATAAGATCCAATGACAGGGTTAAAAAAGAGAGATGGGCAAAAATGGGTTGGGCATGCCCTTCCCATGGGTCATTCAACAGAGAACCCCATCACCCGTGAACTTAAACCGCTATGGACAACTGTACTGCCGTGACCGGAAATTTATTGGCCAGACTCAAGATCGGATATACCGATCGATTTTTAATGGACACTATTCTTTCCCACCCGGAACATCCCAGTTTGTTGGCCGTTTCGGACACCCTATCGAAATACCAAATTGAGGACCTTCCGGTAAAAGTGGATGGCCACAGGCTCCAAGGACTTCCATTGCCGTGTATTGTACAATTGTCAGACAACGGCGGGATGTTCCATGTTTTGACCCGTTATTCCGCAAAGGAGTCCATCTATTTGAATGACAAAGGAAAACAGGTGGCGATTCCTACCAAGGAATTCTTGACCAGATGGACCGGGGTTTGTCTATTGGCCGAAACAACTGCGGATTCAGGTGAACCCGGTATTGCGGAGAAATTGGCCAGGAGAAGAACCATGGCCATTTTCAAATGGGCCGGGGCATTTTTCCTGTTGGTCTGGGCAGTTTTCAGCTTTTCCGATTCCCAACTTGCACCAGAAATAAATCCGTTGTTGGTCGGGGCATATGCATTGTTTAAAGTATCGGGACTTGCCGTGGGGACAATGTTGCTCTGGTACGAGGTGGACAAATACAATCCCACACTGCAAAGTTTTTGTTCAGGCGGCAAGAAGGTGAACTGTGATTCTGTCCTGAATTCCAAATATGCAAAAGTCTTTGATGGAAAGGTGAGTTTGGGGTCGATCGGTTTCTCATACTTCTTCGGCACGTTTTTCTTTTTGCCCATCAGCGGTTTTTCCGGTACATCCCTGGCCCCCTTGGCCTATTTGAGTTTTGCCTCCCTTCCCATAGTGGCCATATCCGCTTACTATCAGGGTTTGGTAATCAAACAATGGTGCAAATTCTGTATCGTTGTACAAGCGGTATTGCTTCTGGAAGCGGTAATCGCTTTCTTGGGTGGGTTTCATTCAATCGGATTGGAGTTTGGCCCATTGTCACTGTTGTTGGCATTGCTTCTTATCCCTATTCCTTTGTGGAATTGGCTCAAACCATTGCTCGAAAAGGAAAAGGAAGTCAATCTATATAAACGTGGGCTCAAGAAGTTAAAGAACAATCCCGATGTGTTCATGGGTTTGTTGCGGAAAAGCCGAAAAATAGAAACCGATGTTGAAGGTTTGGGCATTTCCTTAAGAAATGACACAGCAAGATATGATGTCATAAAAGTATGTAACCCCTATTGCGGGCCTTGTTCCAAAGCTCATCCTTTATTGGATGAACTGTACCAAAAAGGGTCGATCAACCTACAAATTATCTTCACCGCCAGCGAAGAGGAAAATGATCGAAGGTATAGTCCCGTAAGCCACTTATTGGCCATTCACATGACCGACCCCAATGGTATAGCAAAAGCACTGGATGACTGGTATATGGCCGACCAAAAGGATTATGGTGTTTTTGCGGACAAATATCCGCTGAATGGAGAGATACATCAGCAAAAAGAAAGGATAAAACAAATGTGGGATTGGTGCAAAGTTGAAAAGATCACACATACTCCGACCGTTTTTATCAATGGACACGAATTGCCCAAGGAATATGGTATTGAAGATATTAAAGGGATTCTCGGATAAACAAAAGGCCCAAGAATTAATCCTTGGGCCATGAACGATATTGCTTTCGCGAAGCATGGACCGAAACCTTGACGGTCCCCAAACGTTCAGGGCAAAGTTAATTTTAAATTTTTGTTCACTAGTGTCCACTAAACGTTAATGTTCGTTCTTTGAAAGTATTGTAATCATTGGCTTCCAGCGTTTTTCTATAGCGTGACGATTTGAATTACTTTGTTCATGTTTTTATAATTCTTGATCCATGAACAACGGCAAATATATTTTCTCACAATTGACAGAGTTTCTGCCGCGGCGCATTTTTGACCGCATGGTGGCCAAACATGATGGCAACAGGTACGTCAAGCATTTCACCTGCTGGAACCAGCTTCTCTGTATGATCTTTGGCCAATTGACGGCCCGGGACAGCCTCCGTGACCTGATTACTGTCATTGAGGCCCATAGCCCTAAGTCCTATCACCTCGGGTTTGGGAAGAGCGTTACCCGGAGCAATCTGGCCAAGGCCAATGAAAATCGTAACAGTAATATCTTTGAGGAGTTTGCCTATTGCCTGATCGATATTGCCCGCAAAAAACGCTCCAATGATGATTTTGTGGTAAAGGGGAAGGTTTACGCCTTTGATTCCTCTACCATAGACTTGTGCCTGAGCGTGTTTTGGTGGGCCAAGTTCCGTAAGGCCAAAGGGGGCATCAAGCTTCACACGCTTTTCGATATAACCACCCAGATCCCGGCATTTATCCACATTACGGCCGCAACGGTAAATGACATGAATGCCATGGATGTCATCCCATATGAAGCAGGGGCCCATTACGTGTTTGACCGTGGGTATGTGGACTATCAAAGGCTCTACAAAATAGAAAGGCCCCAAGCCTACTTTGTGGTCAGGGCCAAGTCCAACCTAAAGTTCAGGAGGATGTATTCCAAAAAAACCGATAGAACCACCGGGGTATTATGCGACCAATCGGGCAAGCTCACCGGGTTCTATGTTTCCAAGGATTATCCAGATAAGTTGCGCAGGGTCAAGTTCCATGATCAAGAGACCGGGCGCACTTTCGTCTTCCTGACCAACAACTACGAACTGTCCGCCTTGGAGATAGCCCTATTATATAAAAACCGTTGGCAGGTAGAGCTCTTTTTCAAATGGATCAAGCAGCATTTAAGGATCAAATCTTTTTGGGGGACATCCGAAAATGCTGTCCGGATCCAAATTTACACCGCCATCATTACATATTGTCTGGTGGCAATTGTGGGTCAAGAACTGAAAATTGAACGTTCGACCTACGAAATATTACAGGTCCTGGGGGTATCCCTACTGGACAAAACCCCTGTAAATGAACTGTTTAACAATATAGACTACAATGATATCAAAGAACTTGAACACAATCAACTGAAAATCAGTCTATTTTAAGTGGACACTAGTGATTTTTGTTTATTATGAAAAGTTTAGATTTAAACAAGTTGGACCTTGGAGCGGAAAACCTGCTCCATAGAGATCAGTTAAAAAATGTTATTGGAGGATTTGAAAAGCCGTATGATGGATTTGAATGTGCGAATGATTATGAAAGATGTGATAGTGCCCATCCTGATGATTTTTATGATTTTCAGGAATGTATGTTCTGGGCAGGTTGTCTTTATTGATTCTTCCAAACTTTAATTTTAAACTGACACCCCTTAACCAGTATTGGCAAAAGGGGTGTCCCCCAATCATGATACATTTATGAAAAAATTATTATTGATCGTATGCATAATAAGTGTCAACCATGTTCATTCCCAGAACGTAAAGGCAAAAGTTGTTTATGAGGCCACATCGGTTGGAATAAATGCCTCAAGGCTTGGGTTGGACTACAAATATCCGGATAATGAAATTCTGGATTTACCTAAAAAACCCGTTTTATTCCATTTAATCGTTAATGGGAACGAGGCAGTGTTTCAGCCCGAACATGATTTGCCCACAAAAAAGAAATTGGGCTTCACCTATGATAAGACCGCCGTTTTGGCCCAACACGATAAGGTCTATTACACAAATTCAAATACTGGTGAATCCTTTTTTCAAAGTTTTTGGACAGTGAATACTTTGGTGTACACTGATGAGGTGACTTGGAAACTTGGTGAAGAATCCAAGAAAATTGGAGGTTATTTATGCCATAAGGCCACAGCTGAAATAAAGGCTAAACAATTAAAAGGGATGAATTATATCCGCCCAATCGAGGCATGGTTTACCAAAGAGATTCCAATCCAATTCGGCATCCAAAATCTCAATGGACTTCCTGGATTGATGCTGGAACTACATCTGGATTATGAAAAGGGAAGCGTCAGTTTCAAGGCTTTGGATGTTCAATTGCCCTTGGATGAAAAGCTAGAAATGGTTAGGCCCGTGGGCAGTCAGAAAGTATCCCATGAAGAATACTTGGAAATGATTGATTTGATAATCAAGAAAAGATTATAAGGCTTCTTTTTCAATCAATGTTTCCTATTAATTAATTGGGAAGTTGAAAGAAAGATTCGAGAGGCATAGTGACATGAAATTTCCCCCCAAGACATTTGTCTTGGGGAATGAACAAAATTGCTTTCGCGAAGCATGGACCGAAACCTTGACGGTCCCTAAACGTTCAGGGCAAAGTTAATTTTAAAACTTTTAAATCATGAAAAATTTGAGTTTAAAAAATTTGAATTTTAGTGCGGACAGCCTATTACCAAGAGAACAGTTAAAGACGGTATTTGGAGGACACCTCATTAAGGATTGCCCTGATGGTCATGCAAAGTGCAGTTGTTCAAATCCTGATGGGAGTGTTACCGTAGGTTGCTCCTCGAGCGGGAACTGTGATGGTTTTTGCGATTGATAGTGTTAAATTTGGCCCGGTATATCTACCGGGCCATTTATCCGTATTATAATATGCTTAAAAAAACCGTATATCACAAGGCCCCTTGTGCCCTAATGGCTATTGGTACAAGTATATTGCTATTGGGTTCATCATGTTGCGAGAACGTCAAAAAATATCCGGAGGTACATATCACTGGGTCCGTGCCGCACGCACATGATTCGTCTTATGTTGCGTTCACCAGATTATTGGATACCGATGGCAACAATTATTTCAGAAGGTTTGACAGTGTACCCATTATCGATGGCCATTTTAAAAAAACATTTCCCTTGCGAAATTCTACCAGTGTAGCCGTTCTGGCAAGTAGTGAAGCCATTCCCAGTATTCACCTAATTATTGATGGAGAAGGAGAGATTGGAATGACCATTAAAAGGTCCGTGCCGTATTTTGATGTCACCTTTACCGGCAAAAATGCCAAAGGGCATGATCTAATCTTCGATTCGAGCCTATTACGGGTGATCCACTTGGTAAATGTACTCAATGGGGTTATGGAACAAGGGGTGGATTCACCTCAAATGTTGATACGGCGCACTGAGGAGATCCTCGACAGTTTGGTTGCCCCATTCGATGATTTATTGACCAAGGAGCAAATTACTTCCAAGTTCTTTGACCAAGTAAAAATCCAAGCGGAAGGCAAGATGTTGAATGCCGTACACCACATTATGGCCCACGCGTATCGCTACCCCAAAACCTCGGCTTTCAAAAAAGAGGCCATCGACACCATACTGGTTCATTTCTTTACGAAATACAATCCATTTTCCGAACGCTATCGGTTCAATTTGGGAATTATTAGAACATTGAATGCCGAGAACAAGTGTGGGTTGATAGATCGTGGGCTGCTGCCCGGAAGCCGGGTGCAGCTTGACATCTGGCCGGATAAGTTCGCACATTATGCCTTTGCTCCCGCAGAACTACAGGAAAAGATGATGGCCACACAGATCCGCCTGAGTAGAGATTATGGGGAGAACCCCATTTGCGAGGATTTACAACGGTTCCACAAGTTTAAGGAGACCTTTCCCGAAAGTGCCTATAATTCCGTGTTCCAGAACAGGTACTTTGATGACCTGGACTGTGATGGCGAACCTAGGGAACGCGCCATATATCCATTTGCCACGCTAGGGGCCGATAGCCTCTCCCTGATCAAGGAATATCAGGGCAACACCTTGGATTCACTTGTACAAGAACGGTTCTCGGGCAGAAAGGTCTTTGTGGATCTATGGGCCACTTGGTGCTCCCCTTGCATACAAGAATTTGGATTTATTGAAGAGGTGAAACCGGTTCTGGTGGAGCTGGGAATCGAGGGGTTGTTTGTCTCGATCGACCGCCTGCGGGCACGCAAGAATTGGGAAGAGGCCATACGTAGGTACCGTTTAGAGGGAAGTCATTTTTTGGTAGGTCATGAGATTGATTCAACCCTGAGGGCCCAATTGGAAGAGAATGGCGAAATAACCATCCCGCGCTACCTATTATTTGACGAACAAGGAAAGCTCTTGGACGATGACCTACCACGACCAAGCTCGGGAAGACTGATAGACAGACTTCGGGAACTCTCCAAATTCAATAACTAGTTAATTTTGGGATTCCCTTTCTACAAACAACCCGATTCCAAAGACTGTGGCCCTACTTGTTTGCGGATCATTGCCAAGCATTATGGCAAGCTGATCTCCTTGCAGGAGATCAGGGAAATCTCCGAGACCACAAGGGAGGGCAGCAACCTTTTAAAACTCAGCGATGCCGCCGAGGCCATGGGGTTCAAATCCATTGGGGTAAAAATCGATTACGATCAATTAAAAGAAGTTCCACTGCCCTGTATCGTACACTGGAACAAAAGCCATTTTGTGGTGGTCTATGCCATAAAAAAAGATGTCATCCACATTTCGGACCCCTCCTATGGGCTGATCACCTACACCAAAGAAGAGTTTCTGTCCCGTTGGGTCGGCAACAATGCCACGGAGGCCGCCAAAGAAGGCATAGCCCTGTTGTTGGAGGTCACCCCAAAGTTCCACAAACTGGATTGGGAGAGTACCGACAAAAAATCGCTGCGTTTCCTGTTCCAATACCTGTTCAAGTACAAAGGCCTGTTGGCCCAATTGTGCATTGGGCTTTTGTGGGGAGCCCGATGCAACTCATCTTTCCTCTCCTTGCCCAAAGCATTGTGGATGCCGGGGCCCCGTGGGACTATTTGGGGAAGAATTTTTCGGGAGGGAACCATTCCTCGGCCCATGGGGCGGGCTTCAACGGGTTCAGGGTCCATAGGAAACCGACCGCATTGGGGACAAACCACATTGTGGTCAACCCGGCGGACACTCCGATTACAACTGCCCGAAAAAGAGCATGCCCAGGGAACGGGTCAACTTCATCCACTGTAATATGGGCAGGGTGGTATCGATACCGTTGGTACCCACAAGGACCCGCTGGGATATAGGCCATTCGGTGCCCGATCTGTACCCAGGGCAACTGAATCTGGAGTTCAACAAAAAAACGGGGGATGGCTAGATCAAGATAATGATTATGACCGGTATTTTGGGCCGAAATATACTAAAGGGAATCATGACCTCTTAGGATTCCTTGGACTTTTTATTGAAGACGGAGGCCGACCACAACAGCCTGAAACTGGCCTTGGCACAGCTGTTGCAATGGAACCGTTATTATTCCGGGTCCATCCTGGACCTTCTAGAGGACTGGTATTTTACTGAAATGTGAAATGGACCTGGATTTTGAGGAAAGGGAGTTGCTCCACCTGCCCTCCATAGGGGTCCCTACCCATTGGATCTCTGGGCGTCATTTAAGGAAAGTGGACAGAAAACCACACAAACTATGTGGTTTTCCTACCCAACCGTCTTGGTTGGATTTTTTAGCTTTGTCACAATCCCCAAGATGTTGAAAAAAGGCCCTTTGGTTGAAAAAAGATTTACCATCCTTTTTCAACCATCGCCCAACAGTGAAATTGAAGGGTTTTGGACAACGAACATCATAAAGGACTACCGGGCCTTTGCCAAAAAACATCCTATGAACGGGGAGCTTGGGAACCAGGATAAATAGTTGAAGGCAGGGTATAAGTGTTGCGACGCAGAAAAGATAAGCCGTACCCAACTATATTCATCAATGGACATGAACTGTCCACAGGGTATAGTGTGGGGGACTCAAAGGTGGTATTGAAGTAAAACCAAAAGATAAAAGTCCAAGGAACACTTGGACCTGGACGAGACATTTTCTCAAAATGTGGCCATAAACCTTGGGGTAGGCTTAAATGACCAAGGGAAATATAATTTTTAAACTTATCATTATGAAAAAGGTTAGGTTAAAAAACCTTAATTTAAGCACCAATGAATTGTTGCAAAGGGAGCAGTTAAAGACTGTTTTTGGAGGTTATGTTCATGATATATGCCCTGATGGAAAACCCTGTCTGATTCAGTGTCCTAGTCGGCAGATATGTGGTGGTCCGTATTGCCCCACGCAAATAAACGTAGACGAAATTTGCAGTGAACCAGGTGGGATTTGCAATTGTTATTATGTTTAAAATCGGCCCGTTCAACCAATAGCTTTTAAAAGACATGTTGAAGTGATTTAAACTTTTTTTGGATCGAAAAAAAGGGTTGCGGATATTTGTGTGTTGCGAAACATAAACAAATCCAAGACAACCCTTTATGTACAAAGTACGGCAATTATTGTTTAAAAAAAAGTTTAAAGATGGACTGGAAGAGGTGGAATCGGATGGTTGTCATGTTTCTTTTCCAGCTTCTGGATTGTAAAACCCTCCGATAAAGCTTCCAGCAGTACCTTGAACTTGAACTCAGTGTGAACTTTCTTCGTGTCATGATACAGTATTTAGATTAAAAACTTAACTTACTTTTAAAACCGGAATAAAGCACAGGTACGGCAAGCAAGTTTTCCATCAAAAATGTATTTGACCGACTTACAAAGGAATCTTTTGCCGCCTGATGCAGACAACAAGCTCCCCGAGTTGGAGTGATTGGATTTCATTGCCAGGGTAGAACATATACTGGCAGGAAACCTGGACACGGAAAAACACATATTGCTGTTGGCTTGGGCCTAAATGCCATATGTAGGGCAGTACACAAATTGCCGACACAAATTAGAGAATCCCATTCGCAACCCATATGAGTTTAGGTTAAATAAAAACGGAAACGGTATTGACGATTTATACTATTATAGGATTGTAAATAATTTATACAGTGGCACTTAAAATTTTATCCTTATTTTAAAATGATACTGGTTAACAGGAAGTTCGTTCTGATATTCTGTATTTGTTTCTTAGGTCAAATACCAATATCACATTGCCAAAAACCCCAAAATAATAAAATAAAACTTCTTCATGATATTTCGACTTTTCTCAGATCGGAGTTTGGAATGGAAATTTCAAAGCAGTTTTATACCAAATGGGATGAAAATGAGAAGGGCCATTATGTCGTGTATTTTTCAAAACCCGATGAGATAGATGGTCATCAGCGAGGTTTCGGAGACGAAGTAAGTGCGATTGATTTCAAGGTAAAGCAAGATAGTTTAGGATTTCATACAATGATATATCATACATATGGCAGTGCTGCCGTCAGACTGTCTGGGCACTTGCTCTCATATTCCGAAGAATCCCTTGGTTTTATAGGTTTCCACGAGGCTACCCACACTCATTTTAGAAATAAAGGTACATACTTACCATATAGTGTGAATGAGGCAGCCTGTGATGTACTGGCCAATTACCTAACCATTGAGTTTGCTAAAAAAGATAAGAGAATTTCATATCTAAAAGCCAAGAAACAAAGAAAATACATAGAAAAGATAGGTAATTTGGTTAACCAGGCATCAAGTGCCCTAAAATCTGGTCAAACATGTAAGTTTATCAAAAAAAGTAGGATCCTAAAAAGACAAGTTGACAAACTTGATGAAAACTATTTCGAGGATAACTTTTTAAAAGATCGGTATTTTTATGAAATTAATAATGCATTCCTTTTAAGGAACACTTACTATAGTAAATATTATTTCAAACTAAGGGAGTTATTAAATTTAACTGATATTAATACTTTTTTGAAGGTTTTGGATAGTCTGCCTAAAAAGGAAGAAGAATGCTTTGCAGCTATAAATGCTGCAATTGATGTGGCAAAAATTCATTAAGCAGTAGGACTGTTCACTCATTTTCCATGGGTAGGAAGATAGGGATTTCCTGGAAAGGCGTTCCGGATCTGCTCGAGTACCGGTTGCCCGTTCTTCTTCAGGGACGAGATATACCCCCTGATGCGTGCGAAGTATCATGCGTGCTGGGGTGACCGGAAACAGCCGGATACCTTCTGTTTCACCTTGATCATCCTCAGGTCCCTTTCGGCCTGGTTGTTGTCGAAGGGGACCTTGGGCCATGGGAGGAACTTCAGGAACAGGTCCTTGTGCTTTTCCAGTGGGGGGTACAAGCTGATTTTGGAGGCCCCGGTTAAATTGGACGACGAGCCTGCCTACAAGGTCAGGACGGCCCATACTTTAAGGGAAGCGCATGATCGTCTGATGTCCGGGGATGGATCCTATGACATTGTCCTTCTGGACATCCGCATGAAGACCTATCCGCGGCTGAAACTGTTTTCCGGGGAGGGTCTGGGAAAGTTGATCGTGGAGCGGTGCCCGGACACCAAGATAGTCGTGTTGACCGGCATTCTGGAGAGGAACAGGTTGGACGGGATTTTGAGATCCTTGAACCCCGCGGGCTTTTTGATAAAAATGGATGTCGGCCCCAAGTCCCTGAAAGATGCCCTTTGGCAGGTGTCCAAAGGAAACCGGTATTATTCCAATTCGATACTGGACCTTATAGAAGGCCACTATTTATCGGGCATTGAACTGGACGATGGGGAGAGGGAGTTTCTATACCTACTGTCAATAGGCGTTCCGACCACCGGGATTCCCGATCATCTGCCCTGGTCCACAGGGCCCGGGAGTTGGGGATCATTTGATGGAGGTTTGCGGGAAACTCCCCAAAATGTACGGTTTTTATACCCCTTGGAATCATTTCAATGTCTTAGTTTTAACACACTGTCCGGATTTTGCACGTAAGATCAGGTGGCAAGGTTGATTCCAAAGGAGATTAAAGGACGACCCAAGGCGCATTTATTGATTGGTGCATTTCAAAAGAAGAGGACCATGGAGCGTATGCCAACGGACATCGAATGTAGGTTGTGAGGGGGGGACAGGACGGGAAGGTTGGAGGCAATGGGCCAAATGTGCCCGGTCGATAAGAAAGCGCACACCCCCGCCATATTCATGAACGGCCATGAACAGCCAAAAGAGTATGGTGTGTAGGATTTAGAGAAAGGGTTGAATTGTTGAAAAACGGCAGGAGCTATGCCTTGGCCGAACGATCGATATTGCTTTTGCGGGGCATGGACCGAAACCTTGACGGTCCCCAAACGTTCGGGGCAAAGTTTAATTTTTAATGATTGTATTATGAGAAAATCGAGTTTGAATCAATTAAACCTTGGAGCTGAAAACCTGCTGCATAAGGAACAGTTGAAATCTGTTTTAGGGGGGTATGCACCAAAGGAGAATGACTGGCCCTGTTATGATTCTGGTTGCCTTTCATACTGTGGAGACCAAGCCACATGGTTATGGGAGAATTCCAGTATGACCGATCCACAGGTTCAGAGTTGGTATATGGGCTGTTTGGATTCGTGTTGTAATGGATAAGTTGTTTTTTCCATCCCCTTTCCTCAACCTGGTTCAGGAAGCCATTGTCGCCACTTTTCTTGGTTTAATGATCAATATGTCCTTTGCACAAGAATATACTTCCGGCAGTATAATCTATGATGTTTATGAAGGAAATTATACCAGTGAGGTTGGGCAAAATATATTCAATTTGGGAAATGGAAGTGCCAACCAAGATGATTATTGGCCAAAGAGCATATTGTTGGAATTCAACGGTAACAGCTCCTATTGTATGCTGACGCCTGAATCCACAATTTCCAATAACAATTGGTCAAAATTTAAGGAGTCTTCTTTGGAACTGATGGGCGAAACCTTTTACTCGATTTCCGATAAGGAGCTTCTGACCACTTATGATGACTATGGAACCTTATACCTCATATCAAAAAAGGACGAAGAAATTCAATGGGACTTGAAGGAAGGGGCAAAAACTATTTTGGGATATTCCTGTAAAAAGGCCGTTCGCAGAATAATGTATAGAAGAAACAGTCAATCATGGGTAGTGGACTATGTGGCGTGGTACGCTCCAGGAATTGCGGTTCCTTTTGGGCCGTTTGACCATGTCAATCTCCCAGGCTTGGTCCTGGAGGTAGAAAAGACCGGGGGGCATACGGAATTTAGATATGTTGCCAGGGCCATCGATGTGGATAGGAATGATTCTCTTATAATCAATAAACCTTCCAAGGGTGTGCCCATAACACAAAGGGAGTATGATAGGAAACTGAGGGATAGGCTAAACGAACTTTTTGGTGGGAAATAAACGACCCCGGGGCAAGCCCCGAGGTATTAGAACAACTTAAGTTGCCCTGAGTGTATTTTTTGATACTCTTTTTCCTTGCCTTGGCTCTCCACATATTTCCGAATGACATCCTTGTTCCCATACTGCCCCACCGTGTTGGCATAGTACCCACTGGTCCATAAACTTCCTCCCCACAAAAACTGTTCCAGCTCCGGGTGCAATCGAAACAATTCCCTCCCCGTTATACTCTTTATGGGCCTGACCATATCACTCACCGATATGGAAGGAACACTCTGGACCAAAAAATGGACATGGTCCGACTCATGGCCTATCTCAACAAACCAAATCTCATATCGATCCGAAATACCATCACAGATTTCCTTGAGGGTCCGTCCAGAATCCTCCGTCAACACTTTCCTCCTGTATTTCATAGGAAGCACCAAATGGTACAACAACAGGGTCTTGTTGTGACGTTTGTATATATGTTCATCTTCCACTTGGCCAATCTACGCTTTTCCATGTGATATGAAAAACCATCCGTTTTTCAAACTTTTCCTCCTTACCCCGGGGCAAGCCCCGAGGAATTCTTTAGATTAACGGAAAGGATAAGGTCAGGGCAGCTACATCTTCAAATTGGATTCAGGCATTCAAGTTGACGGTGCCTTGAACTGGAATCAATCCAATTTCTCGGTCAGATTTTCAAATACCTTCTTGGGGTTCTTCTCCTTGTAGAGTACCTGATATACCGCATTGAGAATGGGGGTCTTGGATTTTTTTTCCAGTTTTTCCATCAACAGTTGGGCACTTTTGGTTCCGTAATAGCCCTCGGCCACCATGTTCATTTCCATCATGGCGCTCTTTACGGTATAGCCCTTTCCGATCATGTTCCCGAACATGCGGTTTCGGCTGAAGGCGGAATAGCCGGTGACCAAAAGGTCTCCCAGATAGGCGGAATTGTTGATGTTTCGCTTCATTTTATAGACCTTGTCTATAAAGCGTTTCATCTCCCGGATGGAATTGCTCATCAATACGGCCTGAAAGTTGTCCCCATACCCCAGTCCATGGGCGATTCCCGCACCAATGGCATAGATGTTCTTGAGCATGGCGGCATATTCAGTGCCTATGATGTCGTCGGAAATCTTGGTCCGTATATAATGGCTTTTGAGCTGTTTGGCCAGCATCTTGGCCTTGGCGGTATCCGCGGATGCGATGGTGAGGTAGGAGAGGCGTTCCAAGGCCACTTCCTCCGCATGGCAGGGGCCGGTGATCACCCCTATGTTTTCAAAGGGAGTGCCGTACTGTGCATTGAAATGCTCCCCTACGATCAGGCCACTTTCCGGGACGATACCCTTGATGGCCGAAAAAATGATCTTGTCCTTTAGGGATACGGTCAGGGCCTTGAGTTCCGAGTGCAGGAATGCCGAGGGGATGGCAAAGATAAGGACATCGCAGGCCCCTACCATTTCATTGATGTCACTGCTGAACTCAAGACGATCCACATCCAGTTCCACGGAACTCAGATAATTGGGATTGTGGCCTTCCTTTTTGAGGTGGCGGATGGCAGAATCACTGCGCATATACCATCCGACCCGGTCCAGGTTCTCCGATAACATCTTGACTATGGCCGTGCCCCAGCTACCTCCCCCGAACACCCCAAATCTCATATTGTCTTCCATGCAACAAAATTAAGATTAAAAAAGGTATGATAAAACAGAGACGATGCCATTAGCTGAAAATCAAGTAGATATAAAAGTTGGCATGGAGATTGGTCTATACGTGATGAACCATAAATAGACGATCATGAAAAGAAAACTACTACCCTTCGGAATTTTGTTTCTCGGCCTTTTGGCCGGTTCCTGCTATACGGATGTTGTAGTGGGGGAGGATCCCATTGTGGGGCTGCCGGTGCAAACCGCCCTTGCCCTGGAATCCCATGATCTTTGGTATGTGGATATCGGGGCGACCAAAGGGAAAGGGGAAGTTCCCTTTCTGCAATACGCCTTTACCATCTCCTTTGATCGAGGGATTGTCTATGCCAACAACAATTTGGTGGGCATCGGCAAAAAGGGCAATGGCCTGGGCATTGATGTGGGCAGCTATGGTCTGTACGGGATGGAGGTGGACATCGATCACGATCTGGACGGCTTGTGGACCCTGGAAGTCCATGTCCTGGGACCCAACACCCTGGAACTGTATGATCGCAACAGCAATACTTCCTATCTGTTGCGGGGGTATTCCAGATATTCCTTTGACTATGATAGGCTCTTCTATGATAACATCCATTATTTTCTTCAGGAATACGAGGTATGGGAGAAGACCTATACCAGTGACTACGGGGCCCTGAACGGGTTTGATGCGGAGAACTACCTGCAGTTCCACGACGATGGGGGTGGGTATTTCAGGTCCTCCATGGACCGGGTGGGCATGCCGCTGTCCCAACTCCGATGGGATTATCAGGGGGGCTATACGGTCCATGATGTGGCCAGCGACCCCCAACTGAAAACCCTGACCCTGGATTATGACTATTTGGGCAATGATTATTTTGAACTCTATATAATCGATGACGGAACCTTGGAACTCTACCATGTCCCCAGTGCAACGGTATATGAGTTCAGGGGAAGGGGTCCCATACAATTTTTGAAATCAGAAATCCAAACGGGTAGGAAACGGACCAAAATTTCCAATCCGACCATGGATGTGGAACGTCAAAGGAAATTGTAAGGAAGGGCGATGCCCTACGACAAAACAAGGGAGTTATTTTAGTTGGTTATTTAGTTGGGGACCGCCCCGGGCATACAAGTTCGGGGCGGTTCTTCTATCTTAGGTCTCAATCAATTTTTTTGAAAGTGAGGAAGGGAGCCTCCCCCGCAGTGGACAGGTAGAGCCTGTTGTTTTCCAGGCTGTATTTGGTGACCCCCTGTAAGACCGTGAGGAAGCGGTCCTCCTTTTCCATATTCGGACAGGCCATCAGGGTGGAGGCAATCTGTCCAAAGCGGAGCACATCCCATTCAAAGAAGAGGGTGCCCGTCATTCTGTTGCAGCCGGAGAAGCCCGAAAAACGGTTCTCACTGGTGTAGAGTTCCATATAGGGCAAGTCGTTGCCGTTGAAGTCCTCCTTGCCCACCTTTTGACCCTCCAATTCCTCGAGAACCCAGATGTCGTTGAGCCTGGAATCCGTAAAGTACTCCCCACAACCTTCCAGGACCTGGGTTTCCCCATCCGTTCCCTTTACATAGGATATGGTGACCTCGTAGGGAAAGACTTCCCCCGACATGGCATTGGTACACTCCTTTTGGGTGATGATCACATCCATGCTTGTGTCCCCCTCCCCGCTCCGGTACATTTTTATGTTTGAATCCTGCACCCGTATGGGTTCGGGATGCGGAAGTACCAGGGAATCCCCCATCAAACGGTTGAGCACGATCCGGTCTCCCAGTATGTCCAGGCCCCAAAAA
>CALDPL010000020.1 GCA_937911965.1 uncultured Allomuricauda sp.
CACAGCAATGCACATGAACCCGCTAATCCTATTGTTGAGCTTTTTGAAAATGAAATCAAAACCAAAAAGTGAGATAACATGAAGAAATTAGTATTGGCCTATAGCGGGGGCCTTGACACCTCCTACTGTGCAAAATACCTCTCCGCGGAACAGGGTTATGAAGTCCATGCCGTTAGTGTGGACACCGGGGGCTTCTCCCCTGGGGAAATCGAGGAAATCGGCCGGCGGGCCAAGGCCCTTGGAGCCGTTTCCCATACCTCCATCAACGCCATTCCCAGTTTTTACGGGAAGGTGGTCAAATACCTGATATTTGGCAACGTCCTAAGGAACAACACCTATCCCTTGAGCGTGAGTGCCGAACGGATCGTACAGGCCATGGAAATCGTGGAGCACGCCAAAAAAATAGGGGCCGAATACATCGCCCACGGCAGTACCGGGGCCGGAAACGACCAGGTCCGATTCGACATGATCTTCCAGACCATGGCCCCGGATATCGAGATCATCACCCCGATCCGGGACCAGGGCCTGAGCCGGGAACAGGAAATCAATTATCTGAAAGAGCAGGGAATCGAACTCTCTTGGGAAAAGGCCAAATACTCCATCAACAAGGGACTTTGGGGAACCTCGGTCGGAGGGGTGGAAACCCTCACCTCCCATCAATCCCTTCCAGAGGGGGCCTACCCCAGCCAATTGGAAAAGGAATTGCCCAAGGAGCTCAAACTCAGTTTTGAGCAAGGGGAATTGGTGGCCGTGGACGGGGAAAGGGCCGAACCGATCGCCAACATCCAAAAATTGACCGAGATCGCCTCAAAATACGCCATTGGCCGGGACATCCATGTCGGGGATACCATAATAGGCATCAAGGGCAGGGTCGGATTCGAGGCCGCCGCCCCCCTGATCATCATCAAGGCCCACCAGCTGTTGGAAAAACACACCCTGGGCAAATGGCAGCAGTTCCAAAAGGAACAGTTGGGGAATTTCTACGGGATGCTGCTGCACGAGGGAAATTATCTGGATCCCGTGATGCGGAACATCGAGGCCTTTTTGCGCGATTCCCAAAACTATGTGAGCGGGGATGTCTTCCTCACCCTGCACCCCTATCGTTTTGTCCTGGACGGGGTCAGCTCGCCCAACGACCTGATGAACGCCTCCTTTGGCAGTTATGGGGAAGAGAACCGGGCCTGGACGGCACAGGATGCCAAGGGTTTCATCAAAATCCTCTCCAATCCTGGAAAAATTGCGAACCAAATACACAGGGACCATGATTAAGGTAGGCATCATCGGGGGATCGGGCTATACGGGCGGGGAATTGATACGGCTCCTCCTAAGGCACCCCGAAGTGGAAATCGATTTTGTATTCAGTACCACCCGGGCCACAAAGGCCATCACCACGGCACATCCCGACCTGTTGGGCCAGACCGAGCTGAGGTTTTCAGGGCAGGTGAACCCGGGGGTGGACCTGGTGTTCCTCTGTCTGGGCCACGGAAATTCCAAGCGTTTTTTGGAGGAGCATTCCTTTTCCCCGGACACCGGGGTCATCGACCTGGGCAATGATTTCAGGTTGGAGGCGGATGCCAATTTCAAGGACAGGCAGTTTGTGTACGGCCTTCCGGAACTCAGTGCCGACACCATTGCAAAGGCCCGTTCGGTGGCCAATCCAGGCTGTTTTGCCTCTGCCATAGAACTGGGGCTGCTTCCCCTGGCAAAGACCGGACAGCTCGGGGGGGAAATCCATATCCACGCCATTACCGGAAGTACCGGGGCCGGGGTGGGGCTTTCCCCCACCACCCATTTCAGTTGGCGGGAGAACAACCTCTCCTGGTACAAGCCCTTTACCCACCAACACCTGGGGGAAATCTCCCAAAGCCTATCGAGCTTTGGCAGCACCCATGGGACCCTAAGGCTGTTGCCCATTCGGGGCAACTTTACCCGGGGAATCCTGGCCACTGCCTACACCGCCTATGAAGGAAGTCTGGAGCAGGCCATGGAACTCTATACCGACTTTTACCGAGAGGCCCCCTTCACCCAGATCAGTGCGGAGGAGATCCACCTCAAACAGGTGGTCAATACCAACCAATGCCACATCCACCTGCATAGGCACGAGGACCTTTTGTTGATCACCTCGGCCCTGGACAACCTGCTCAAGGGAGCCTCGGGCCAGGCGGTTCACAATATGAACCTGATGTACGGATTTGAACAGACCCAGGGCCTGGACCTAAAGGCCGGGGTGTTTTAGAACGCTGCCATGGGAAATACCACAATTAAAATGGACCATACCAAAATCAACAGATGAAAATAGCGATCATAGGAGCCGGAAACCTGGGCCTGGCCATGGCCAAGGGCATATTGCACACCAATGGGGCCACCAGCATGTACCTGACCAAGAGGAACACCAAGGATATAGAGGAGTTCAGGAATTACGGGAACGTGAAGGTGGGCTTCGTCGTCTCCAGGGGTGTGGGCAACGCCGTGACCCGGAACCTCGTCAAGCGTCGGCTGCGCGCGATCGTCGCCCAGCG
>CALDPL010000021.1 GCA_937911965.1 uncultured Allomuricauda sp.
AAAACGAAGATTTCCCTCCTTTTGCGCGGTAGCTTTTGGATCCCGCCTTTTAAACGGTCCAAATCCGCTTTTTGTAAATCCTCTTCCAATTCCTCAGTTTCGAAATCGGAACTTACGAAGTCTTGGTTCGAGACCATTCTCCTTTCCCGTTTGATATAGTTCAGAATAAGATTCCGACAGATTACAAACAGTTGTTTGTCCAAAAGGACGTCTTCCTGTAATTTTTCCCTTTCCTCCCACAGTTTTACAAAGGTCTGTTGCACAAAATCGTCGGCCTCCAGGGTCGTGGTCCCAAATTTTTTGGCAACCCCATATAGTTTGGAATAGTACCTTTTATAAACTTCCTCAAAAGAGCCCAGATCATCTTTTTTAAGACGACAGATCAGAAAATAAGAATTCATATTATTCATTAGGAAAGCGTATGCCTTGCGATAAATATATGAACATATCATAAAGAAACAAATAGAATATTGTTAAATAGGCAATCATGATGACAGGCCCCAATTGCTGTGGAGTACTTGGTTTCAAAGCGTGAAGAGATTTGGCAGGGTACTCCCTTGTACACTGCTATTCCAATGCGCATTTCCCAAACACCTTAATAACTATCTCAAAGCACAAGGAAGCTTTTAATCCTATTGGCGGGCCCAGCTTCATATTGGACATGGGGAAGCATGTTGCGCCCCAAAGGTCTTGAACGTTGAATCAGCAATTGATTCCTCCCTTTGTCCCTATTTTGGGTTTTTTCCACTTTGAATCGAAATATTACCCGCTCCCGAGCTTTAGGACAAATACCGAAATGCCAATTCCTGTCATTTCGAGTAGGATGGAACGGCATCCAAATCCCAAATCAAAGGCAATGCAAAGTAGATAAACAATGTCAAAAATATAATTGATAATATATTCATCCAGAATCCTTTTAAAACCATATCCCCCATGTTCAGATACCCCGAACCGAAGACGATTGCATTGGGCGGGGTGGCCACGGGCAGCATGAAGGCGCATGACGCGGCCACAGTGGCTCCCATCATCAAATAGTAGGGATGAACCCCAAGAATGGGTGCAACAGAGACCAGAACGGGTAACATCATTGCCGTAGTGGCAATATTGGAGGTAATTTCCGTAAGAAAATTGACCATACCAATTACGATGATCAGAACTATCATAAAAGGCAAGGTATCCAGTGCTTCCAACTTTCCACCGATCCAAAATGCCAGGCCACTGGACTCAAAACCAGATGCCAATGCCAAACCTCCTCCAAACAAGAGAACAATATCCCAAGGCAATTTAACCGCATCCTTCCATACCAATATGCATTCTCCCTTTACTTTGGCCGGAGCCACGAACAGCAACATTACTGTGCAAATGCTTATTACTGTATCATCAATGCCGGGAATCATTTTTTGAAGCAAAAAAGATCTGGAAATCCATGCCAGAGCGGTACAAGAGAAAATAATCAAGACCACTTTCTCCTCAAAAGTCATCCTTCCCAAGTCCATGAGTTGTCGGTCAATTTCCTTCTTCCCCCCAGGAAAGGCTTTCTGTTTGAATTTAAAAGCAAATCTGGTGAGGTACTTCCAGCACACCCAAAGCAGGGCAATAGAAATGGGAAAGGCCAATAGAAACCATTGGGAAAAAGTGATCTCAACTCCGAATGTGGTTTCAATTACACCGGCCAACACCAAATTGGTAGGGGAGCCGATCAAAGTTGAAATACCTCCTATGGAAGCACTGTAGGCAATGGCCAACATTAAAACCTTGCCGAAAATCAAGTTCTCATTCCGAATGGTCTGGGGGTTGTCGTTCAATTGTGCCACTATGGCCAATCCCATGGGCAAGATCATTACCGTGGCCGCAGTATTGGATATCCACATGGACAAAAAGGCCGTGGCAACCATAAACCCAAGAATAATATTGACCACATTGGTTCCCACAATCTTAATGATGGACAAGGCTATTCTTTTATGGAGGTTCCATTTTTCTATGGCAATGGCCAGAATAAACCCTCCTATATAGAGAAAGATATATTTATGCCCAAAGGATTCCGTGGTTTCCGCCAATCCAAGGGCTCCTGTTAAGGGAAACAAAACGATGGGCAATAAAGCCGTTATGGCAATGGAAATGGCCTCGGTGACCCACCAAATGGCCACCCAAGAAACTGTTGCCAGAACCGCATTGGCGGATTCCTCCAATCCTTCGGGATGGAAGAAAAAAAGAATGTAAAAGAAGGAAAGAGGCCCTAGGACCAATCCAATCTGTCGTTTGTTTATTTGCATAATTTATTCTATGACAATGGTCTTCAGATGACTCGGCACAATCACTTTGGAATTCGGGGATACTGCTTTTACCTCCTCGATGAAAGGTTTGACCTTGGTATCAAGGGCCTCCTCCTGGGAAAAGCCATAGGGAACCCTGAAATTGTCCCAATGAGATGGAATTATGGTTTTTGGGAAACCTGTGAGAGTCAATAACCGTTCCGTATATTTAAATATTTCAAGCCTTGAAAAATTGACCCCGGGCAAAAGTATGTCCGGTTTTAGTCCAATCAGTTCCCGTTCAATATAATTCATGGAACCTGCAGTAAGCACCTTGTGATTTTTGAATCGAATCAGGAACATCAAGGAACCTCCTTCGACAAAATCCTTCAACTTTAGGGGAGCATTCAGTTTACTCCAATCCTTATGTTCCCGAGAATCAAAATAGTGTTTCCCACCCAATGCGGAGTGAATGGAAGGAATTACCCGCACCGAAAGGCTCTGGAATTGATAATCCTCCCCTCCCCTAACGGTCAACAATTGGTCTTCCGGGATGCCATATGCCCTTAATATATTTGTTGTGGTCTCCGTACCGATTACCTTGGCCCCGGTCTTATTTGCAATGTAGGGCACATCGCCCAAATGGTCCACATGGGAATGATGTACCAGGATATAATCCGCATTTTTGATTGTATTTTCGATCATTACTGTATCCGGTAGGTAGATATCCGTTGGGAAGAAGCTTTTTCTTTGGTCTATCTCACTGTTAGCCGGACTGTTGCCCAATTTTAATCTGGACAGGTAGGGATCTATCAATACAGTTACCTTGTCATCACTTAATTCCCAACCTGCGGCACCAAAATAAGTGAACTTCAGACCAGGGTCGTCGCTCCCCTGCCCTTGGCCAATGATCGAGCTTGAAGTGCACAAAAAGAATATGGAAAAAAGAATACCTTTTGATTGGGCGGTATATTTTGTCTTTGCCATAATAAATGATTAATGTGCCTCAATTTCAACAATGCACTCCACCTCCACGCATTGGTCCCTTGGCAATGAGGCAACGCCTATAGCGGCACGAGCATGGATACCACGTTCCCCAAAGACCTCAACCATTAAATCTGAAAAGCCATTGATCACCTTAGGCTGATCGACGAAGTCTTGATGCGAATTCACAAAGGCGAGAACCTTTACGATTCGATTTACTTTTTTAAGATCTCCCAACATTTCCTTCAGCACAGCTATTTGGTTGATGGCCGTGAGCCGGGAGGCCTCATATCCCCTTTCTATGGAAATCCCATCACCCAACTTTCCTGTTATTTCAGTACCATCGAAATATCTAGGACCTTTTCCCGCCAGGAAAATAAGATTGCCTGCCCTGATTCCGTTCACGTAATTTGCCACCGGCTTGGGTGCCAAAGGGAGTTCAATGCCAAGTTTTCTCAATCTGGCTTCGGGGTCATTGATTGTTGTATTCATCTATTCAAATCTTTTAGGTTTAAAATCAGCTGCTTCCCATAAGGGCTGGCTATCATAATATTTTCCGTTGGTCATTACGGCTGTCACCGTCCTGATATTTGAAATATCCTCCAGGGGATTTTCTTCCAAGATGGCAATATCGGCCTCCTTCCCCACTTCCAAGGTTCCGGTCCTATGGTCCATACCCATGACCTTGGCAGGAACAATAGTGGCCGATTTCAGGGCCTCCAATGTGGAGAACCCCCCATGACGATGATAGGTTTCCAGTTCCAGATAAAGGCTGAATACAGGAACTATATTGTCGGTTCCGGCAACTATGGGTATTCCTGCTCTATGGAATTCACCGATGACCTCCATGGCTTTGATATAATCTTCCTTGGCCCGTTGTGCCCGCTTTAAGGGCAGTCCACGCCTATACCGTTTGCTCTCATAGAGTTCATAGGCCATCCTCCCCGCATCGGGCTCCACGGATTCAATGGGGACACCCTTGGGGAGTGCCCGCACCACATCCAGGGCAATGGTGGGATCCAATACGGTTCCATGTTCCAAATAGAATTGTATGGCAGCCTGGAGACGTTCCTTTGAAATTTCATGTTCCGTTAAATAGAACTGGGGTAGTTCGGAAAGTGTTTTATCCGGAAAAAGGATTGAAAGGAATCTGCCTCTATGGCTCAATTGGTCCATGCCTCCCTCGACGGCCTCCTTGGCGCTCCCCACCGCCGATGGGATGTGCCCGGTGACGGTCAACCCCAATTTATGGGCCTCTTCGGACAGCACCTTTAATATTTCGGGTTCAATCGAAGTATATATCTTAATCTGTTTATATCCATTTTTGTGATATAGGGCCACCACTTTCCGCGCCTGTTCCGGGCTGGTTGCACGGATAATTCCATTGCCTTTGATTCCAGGGCCATCGGTCATGCCCGCCAATAGTATTTCAGGACCCAATTTTCCCTCCAGGGCAATGGCATCCCGGAATGCCGTGGCAAACTCCAGTTCATTGCCATTGTCCCTGATCGTGGTGACCCCTCCCGCCAAATAAGCCGGTGCCCATTGCACTTGATTTGAATGGGCGTGCATATCCCAAAGCCCCGGAATTAGAAATTTTCCGGTCAAATCTATGATCTGGGCATGTTCGGGGATATTAATAACTTTTCTAGGGCCCATGGCCTTGATCAATCCCGCTTCCACGATCAGGGTCATATCCTTTTCCACGCGTTCATTAAGACCGGTGACAACGTCGCCCCCCACCAAAGCTTTTAGGCCCGAGCCGTTTGAATCAAGGTCACGGGTGTATTCTTCCAGAGCCTTCATCTGTTCCTCAACATTGCCCTGAACAAAGGTTTCCATGGCCCCTTCATACCCTTTTCTCACGATTTCCCTGATTTGGGTATTGGCCATCACCAAGGCAACGAGATTATTAGATTCGTCCAACCAAACGGTTCTTCCTCCCCAATTGATTCCCCTGATGATGTAACGGTCAAGAATTATTTTTTTCCCTTTTAGAATAACCGTGTCCTTGGCAGAATGCGTAATGGAAACCTCACCCCTGGGCAAAGTGGGCACCTTTAGGAGCCCATTTTTAAAACAATAGTGATAGAGGGCCATCTCCATGGCGGCGGGAATGTTGCTGTGTAGTGGAAAGGATAGTTTAGGGGGCCTTGTTACGGAAACCTCATGGTCCCCTTCCCAAAGGGATACTTCTCCCACAGCGGACCGTTCCATTCTGAATAAAGTGATGGTGTCGGTTCCACTGATTCGTTTATTACTGTAAAGGATAGGTTCCAAATCTTTGGACAGCCGGAGTTCCGCTAGGATTCCAGAAATCCGGCCCCTTTCATTTTCCCCTTGTACGGATTTTATCACAATGGTGTCATTCTGGGTGTGGATTGTATAGTTTTCCTCCCCGATCGGGGACTGCCTTCTATGGACTAGAAAGGAACCTTCCTCAACACCGTCGAAAACCGTGGTGGGTGCAGGGGAACAGGAGGTCAAAATCCCTATGAACAGGATTGATACTCTTTTGATTGCACTTATTCTCATTATTTACATTTTGGATTTACGTAGAGGGTGATTTTATGGAGTCTTCCGGATGGGGCGATTAAAATAATAGAGGTTCCACTGATCGGAATTGCTTTCTATTATGTCCAGTCGCCCATCCCCGTTCAAATCCACTGCCTTTATGTCATAGGTATTGCGACGTTTATCGCTCAAGCGCATCTTGGTCCAACTTTGCCCCTTGCCCCCATTCAGGAATACTGTATTGGGTTCCCCATAATTACCCACAACGATATCAACTTCCCCGTCCAGGTCGAAGTCCCCTATACTCAGGGAAAAGGATTCAGAAGGGTCCGGGTCGTATACCAAACTGCGTCCATAGGTCATGGATGAGTTTCCAAAGTAGATGATATTTGGTGATCCGATATTGGCCGTTATGATATCCAAATATCCATCTCGGTCCACATCTGCAACGGCTACAGATCTGGTGTTTTCCTTCCCGTTTCCATACGGAATGCCTGTTGGAAACGAAAGTTTTCCATCATTTAGGTAAACATAATTGGACTGTCCGTCCCGATTGGCAAGGACCAGGTCCAAATGTCCATCACCATTCATGTCGGCAACTTCGACATCAATGGTTGAGTCCTCTTTGGAGCCAAAGGCAGTGCAAAAGGGGAAATTACCGGTCCCATCGTTTAGACAAAGTTCGTTTTCACGACCCCTATTGGTAATCAGGATATCCATGTCCCCGTCATTGTCAATGTCGGCGACCACAATATTTCGGGTCGGTGCATAGCGTGCTCCAAAGCTGGGGCCCTTGGTGAAATTTCCCTTTCCATCGTTGAAAAAGATAAAATTGGGAGCCATATCATTACCCACGGCCACATCTAGGTCCCCATCGTTGTCAAAATCAGCGAGTTCCGTTGAATAGCTGGTTTGCTGCTCATCTCCCAATTCCCTGGACACCGTAAAAATTCCACGTCCATTATTGTAGAAAATGCGGTTCTGACCCGGCCAATGCCTCCCGTTGGCAACCAAGATATCCACATCGCCATCCCCGTCAATGTCCCCTACGTCCAAGGAAGCCGTCCGCTCCTTTAGGGTTCCAAGAATCAGCCTCCCACTGGTAAAGAACTCAATGGATTGAGCTTGTGCCCCACCCATTGAAAGAACGAAAAGAAGTGTTCGAAGTATTGTATTCATTGCTTAATACGTTTTTAAGATTCTAGGTTTATTCAATACCCAACCTTTGAACCAAGGTGGTTTCAATCAAAGATCAAGTCGGTTCATGTCCTATAATCAGTTTTTAAAAATTCCTGAATACGAACCTCAACCTCCACGAAAAAAAATTAAGTACGCTACTCTTGGGATTCCTTTCGCTCTTTTACTGGCTTATAGTACCCTCGATTGACGAAAAGAAATCAAAAAAGATTAAACTAAATCCTTCCATACCATTTCGATGAGACAATTGGCACCTAAATCAATTTTTAAGGACCTCCCCAAAATAGCGCAGCCAATTCCCACCCAATATTTTTTCAATGTCGGCCTGTTTATACCCCCTGCGATCCAGACCCATGGCAACATGCCTGTATCGATCGGTTCCGTCCAGTTCAGGGATCCAAGGGGGCCAGCGCACCTGGTAGGAGGGTTTGAAACGGGTCAAGCGCGGGAGGTACCAATTTTCCCGTGTGGACCCCACTGCCTCCAAACCCTGAATGGCAAAATCAGAGGCCAGACCAACATGCTCCATGCCCGCTACCTTCACGGCGTGGTCAATATGGTCCAAATAGGTTTCCAGGGTAGTTTCTCCCCCTGGATCTGGACCGATCATATAGCCTAGACAGATAATCCCCATGATTCCCCCTTTATTGGCCATTAGTTTGATCTCCTCATCCGTTTTGGCCCTTGGATGGCCCTTATAAAGGGACTCGCACATGGAGTGGTTAAAACAGGCTCCTGAGGTACTGAAACGCAATCCGTCCATGGTCGTCTGCCGTCCACAGTGCGACAGGTCCACAATAATGCCGAGATCGTTCATCCGATCTAGGGCTTCCAATCCAAAATCCGACAATCCTGCATTGGTGCGTTCCGTGCAACCATCCCCCAGGAGGTTTCGCTGGTTGTAGGTCAATTGGACCCAACGGGTTCCTTCTCGGTACAGGGTATTGAGGTTGTCGATGGATTTTTCGATCATGGTGGCATTCTGGAACCCGAACAAAATTGCAGCCTTACCTTCCTTTTTGGCCTTTACAAAATCTTCGCCCCCCTTGGCCAGAATCAATCGGTCAGGATTGTCCACAATCCTTTTGTTCCACTCGTCCAACGCTTCCAAAGCCACCCCAAGATTTGCTGAGGCAAGGGAAGCGCAGAATCCTGTGTAACCCGATCGGGACAGGGCTTCAAAAGACCGATTGTCCCAGCCTCTTGGAATTACCAATCCATCAATGACCATGGCTTCATCATACATTTTTCGTATTCTTTTGTTCGATTCATCGACCAAAATTTCCACTCCCTTGCCTGAATCATGGCCCCGGGGGTGCCCCATGGAAGTCATGGCATGTATCCATTGTATCGGCAATAGTGTACTGAGTGATATCATTCTTGTCATATCTCTTCTCTTCATGGCCCAAATTATTTTTGATTGTACCTGGTAGAGGCCCGGAACCTCCCATGTATTCCAAACCCATTAAATCTAATGGCCGGCGCAGGATAATCCATGGGTTTCTAGGACGATCCCCAAATCCCCCGTTCCCGCCCCAGCTTGCATTAAATTGCGTTAAAGGTCATACCCCGGGTTTTGTTCAATGATTGGATTTGCATCGGTCTCATTTTGGGGAATGGGCAAAATCACACTATCGCTCCCGTACGGGATATGGCATTTGGACGAAGTACATTGGATTCTCATAATATCCATTTTCTTCCGCATCAAATCCCATAACCTTTGCCCTTCAAAGGCCAGCTCCAATCGTCGCTCCAGAAAGATGGCATTCTCCAGGGCAGTCCCGGTATCTAAATTGTCCGGCGCGGTCGGCAGGGCCCTTTGACGCACCCTATCCAAATCATCTTGGGCTCCTGCGATGTTGATGCCCAATTTGGCCCTGGCCTCTGCCCTGATCAAATAAAGTTCGGCCAGTCGCATCACCTTTACGTTATCAAATCCATTTATATCCGGATACTTGACCATTCTGTACGGAGCAAATTCCCCAATCAAAAGTGGGTCGATGGCAAAGGTCGAAAGCCTGGCATCCCCCGGCTCGTATAGGGAAATCACATCATTGGATGGCAAGTAATCCCCAAAGCCCTGAGGTAAATACAGGCCGGCAATTCCTTGGCCCCCGACATTGTCCGCTTCGGTCATTGAAATCTCGAAAATGGATTCCGAACTGTTGTCCGTAGTCCATAGGCTATAGTAATTGGCATTTGAAATCAAGTCATATCGCCCTGAGGTGATGACCTCATTGGCCATGGCCTCGGCATTGCCCCAATCCTCCTTGAATAGGTACACCCTGGCAAGAAGCGCTTTTACCGACACCGCCGAAAGCGTGTTGGAGTTCCCAGTCCGGGACTGGTCTTTCATCAGGGAAACGGCCGTTTGCAAATCGGATATCACCTGATCATATACTTCCTTGACTGAATTTCTGGAAGGGAAAGTGGAAAGGTCAAACTCCAGGATGATGGGAACCCCAAAATGCGATGCATCGGAAGTAAAGGTATAATGTTGGGCAAAGAAATTCACCAAATCAAAATAAATCAACCCCCTTAGTGCGTGAGCCTCCCCCACGATATGGTCCAGTTCATCGGCTACTGCCGCTGCCAGTTCAACTTCCGAATTTATGATGGCATTTGCGGCATTTATGCCTTGGTAAGCGGCAGTCCATAAACTATTGGCATCGCTATCCGAAACTCGTACGATATGTTCCGCATAATCTTCGATCCTGTTTGCCTGGGCGTTCTGTTTTACATCATCTGCCATGACATCCGGAATCAAGAACCTATATCTTCCGTAATAATTCGACCCTGAAATCTTATTATATATCCCGGTTATCGAAGAATTGAAATCTTCCAAATTCGTCAGGGCCTCGGTGTCGGCTACGGATTGTTGGGGAGTGAGCTCTAAAAAGGATTCCGAACACGACATGGTAAAAATCAGGGCCACCAATGCTATTACTCTTTCTTTTTTCATTGTTGTCAAATTAAAGTTGAATATCCAATCCAAGGGCCAATGTCTTAAGGGCCGGTGTCTGGCCGGAATAACTTCCATCAATGGCCTGCTCGGGATCCATATAAAGGTATTTGTCCTTTACCATGGTCAAAATGTTCGTCCCCCTTACATACATTCTAAAGGAATTCAAATGTAGGGCCGAGACCACTTCCTTGGGGAAATCATAGGCAAAGGTCAAATCCCTCAACCTGATAAAACTACCGTCGAACAACCATCTGGAATTGTTGACCTCACCACTGCCCGGTCTTCCGCCCCAAATGAACTTTGGAGCAATGGCATCGGTTTTCCCGGGCAACCATCTGTTATCGTAAAGGAAGGTTGCGGTGCTTCGGGGAGTCAACCTCCCATCGCCCAGACTGCCCCTAGCCCTGGCATCAAAGATGTAATTCCCATAAGAATAGTGGAAATTGGCGCTCAGACTCAAGCCTTTATGGGATACCAGCGTATTGAAGCCCCCAAAGTACTTGGGCGTTGCAGACTTTCCGTCCAGAAAACGTACCGCTTGGTTCAAGTTGCTGGTCAAGGTGGTCTTTGTAGCATCCGTATACCATTGTGGATCTCCATTTTCCTGGTTCACACCGGCCCAACTGTAGAGATAGAATGACTGGAAATCCTGCCCTTCCTGCCTTCGGTACGATCCATCGGTAAAATCCGCGGTCAATTTAGTAATCCTGTTCTTGAGAAAGGTTGTATTGAAGCCCACGTTCCAGTTGAAGTTCTCGGTTTTCACCAAATCCGCGTTTATGCTGAGTTCCAGGCCCGAATTGGTCATCTCTCCGAAATTCTGGGTTAGGGAAGAAAAGCCCGTGGTACGCGATAAGGGAACATCCAATATAAGGTCCGAGGAAATGCGCTTAAAATACTCTACGGTTCCGCTCAGGTTGGAGAAGATTCCAAAATCAAGACCAAGATTAAAATTTTTCTGGGTTTCCCAAGTAAGGTCGGGATTGCAATCTGGTTTGGGATCCCCCCAGGGCTACCGTCATAATCCTGGCCATAAACATAGAGCCCCTGTGAGGGAAAATTCCCTATGGCTGCATTGCCCGTAAGCCCCCACGAACTCCTCAGCTTGAGAAGATTCAAGAAAGCGGCACCATCCAAGAATTTTTCATTGGATGCAACCCAACTCCCCCCGATGGAATAGAAGGTTCCCCAACGGTTATCGGCACCAAACCTTGAGGATCCATCCCTTCTGATACTGCCGGAGAGATAGTATTTCCCGTCGTAGTTGTAATTGGCCCTTGAGAATGCAGAAACAAAGGTGTATTCGGATTTTGATCCACTTATCGAGAATTCCGCGGAGGCGCTGTTAAGGGTCCTTAGTTTTTCATTTGGGAACTGGGTTCCAGAGGCACTGATGGATTCTGTGTTGGTCTTTTGGGCCTCATAACCTCCCAAAAGGTTGAAGTTGTGCCCTGTTCCCAACACAAAACTATAGTCGATGGTCTGGGTGCCCACCCAAGTCTTGACCGAAGTTGTGGCCTCATAGGCCGCCCCCCCTGAATTTCTTCCCCCTCCGTACCTCGGATTCTGGTATCGGGACTCGTTCAGGGTCAGCACATCGAAATTCCATTGTGAACGCAAGGTCAAATTGGTTATGGGCTTTATGGAAATTGCAAAATTGTCGATCAACCTTGTCTGTTCATTCTCCCAAAGGTCATCCCCGCTAAGGCTGCCCACCGGGTTGGCGCCACCCAGGGGGAAATAGTCGTTATGGTCCCCGTTGAATCTGCCCTGTTCATCGTAAATGGGAATGATCGGGGCGAGTTCCAGGGAATTTTTGAAAGGGTTGTTGAAGGACCCTCCGGCAAAGAATGTATTGGACAATAGATTGGACACCGAAATATTGTTCGAGACCGTCAAATAATCCGTTGCCTTGAATTCCATATTGCTTCGTGCACTCCACCTTTTGAAACCGGACCCGATAATGTAGTTCTCTTGGTCAAAATAGGCTCCGGAGAAAAAATACTTCAGCCGATCGGTCCCACCACTGGCACTGAGATCATAGCTTTGGGTGATTCCGGTACGGGTTATGGCATCAAGCCAATTCACATCCGTGGGTTTGCCCGTCGAAGGATCGATAAGTTGGCGGAAGGTTGCATCGAACCTGGCCTGGGCCTGCTCCGGTGTATCGCCCTGGTTCACATATCCTTCAAGGAACAGTTCGGTGTACTGTGCGGCGTTCAAAGGCCTCAGGATCTTTTTGTAGGCCTGTGAATTGAATCCCGTTAATGTCTTTAGGACAATCCTGGGTTTTCCCGAAGACCCTGATTTTGTGGTAATCAATATGACCCCATTGGCCCCCCTGGAACCATAAATGGCCGTGGAGGCCGCATCCTTCAACACGGATATAGATGCAATGTCATTGGGGTTAATGGTGGCCATTACGTTGGTACTGGTACCATCGTTGTCTATCGTTCCGATACTTCCGTTCTGCACGGGTATACCATCAATGACATAGAGGGGTTCGCTCGATGCCGTAATGGAACCTATCCCCCTTATTCTCACTTGGGTATTGCCACCCGGTGCCCCGTCCACAGCAGTGGCCTGCAGTCCGGCCACATTTCCCCTTAGGGTCTGTTCGAAGGTGGAGACCGGAACTTGTTCGAGCTGGCTGCTCTTCACCGTACCCACGGAACCGGTCACCGATTCCTTGGTCTGTGTCCCATATCCCACCACCACAACTTCGTCCAGGGAAGCCACATCCTCCCTAAGGGTGATGTTAATCGTGGTCCGCCCATTGACGTCGATTCTTTGTGTCAGCATCCCGATATAGGAAAATATCAAGGTCGCCCCTTCCGGTACCTGGATGGTATAGTTCCCGTCAAAATCCGATTGGGTTCCCTGAGTTGTCCCGTCCACCAAGACATTGACCCCCGGAAGGGGTTGGCCGGAGGAATCCGTTACCGTTCCCGTGACCGATTCTTGTAGAAGTTCAAAGTTGAATCCATCGTTTAAATCCAAGAAAGATTGTTCCAAGACCGTTTTAACAATAATCTGTTTTCCAATAATCCTATAAATCAAATTTGTACCTGAAAAGGCCTTGTCCAAAACCGTGGAAACTTTGGCGTCCTTAAAGGTGAGGGAAATCCGTTTTTGAGTTTCCACAACATCATCCTTATAAAAAAAGATGAACTCACTTTTGTCTTGGATCACTTGAAAAAACTGTTCCACTGAGAGGTCACGCACATCGATCTGGATCTTTTTCTGGGCTGATATGGGATTCCCGTATGCAGAAGATAGGCCGATACCGATAAGGAGTAAAAACGTTCTCATAATAATCAGGAGTCCTGATTTTAAAGTATTTTCCATATTTTCGTGTTGGTTAATTTATATTGCTTTTCATTTCTGCAATGTTGAATTGATTGCCAGAAGGTGTTCGCGCACCTTCTGGCTTTTCAACACACAGACTAACTCAAATAATTGCTATTGATTCATTGGCACTGATTTTTAATTGATCGTTATTTCATTGTTTCCGGTAAACTCATAATTCAAATTCGTGCTTTCCTTGATGCTTTCCAGCACTGTTTCAACGTTTTCATTTAGGTTCAAATAGCCTGAAAAAGTCCCATCCATTGATGTGTTTTGGGAAATTTCAATTTTTACGTTGTAATATCTCGATATCCTTTTCAGGATATACCGAAGATTGTCCTTCTTAAAAACAAAGAAGCCTTCCTTCCACGAGAAATGTGAATCCACATCGACCTTTTCAGATACAATTACTTTGCTATTTTTATCATAACTGGCCATGGTTCCCGGAGTGATTCGCACTTTTTCCATGGGTTCTTTAAGCAATTCGTTCTTATAATAACTTATTTCAACGCTTCCGGATTTTAGAACCGTATTCATTGAATTTTCGTCCATATAATTGCTCACCCCGAATATGGTCCCCAAGACCCTTACTTTTTGATTTCCCGCAATTACATAGAAGGGCTTGTCCTCGTTGTGAACTACTTCAAAAATGGCCTCTCCTTCAATATAGACCTCCCGGGCGTCTCCGTTGAACTTGGCCGGATAAATCAGTTTTGAGCCGGAATTCAACCATACTAGACTCCCATCGGAAAGCATTAGTTTAGACCTTTTTCCAAAGGGTACGAACAGGGTGTTGTATGTCAGCTTATTGTTTCCGTTTAATTGTTGTTCGATGGAATTTACTTTTCCAATGGTCACCTTCTCGCCATTGTTGGAATACTGCACTTCGGTAATTTCCTCATCTATTTTTACCCCATCGCCTTCCCCAAGAAATAGGACGATTTTATCGGTCACTATCGGATTTGCCCTTTTCGAGCTTTGGATAAAATCAGCAATGGACTGCTCTTGGGGAACTGGTAAAAAATAATAATTGGCAAGCCCAAGCATAAGGACCATGACGGCTGCCGACCCGATGAACAGGCGCATCCTTCTTTTCCTTGTATTGTACTTTCGGATCGATTTGAAAATTCCATCCTTCAAATTCCCTTTTTCCAGTTCCGTCATGCGAGAATATTTGGATTGTTGCCCCTGAAAGTTATTCTGTTCCATGTTTAACAGGTTGTTTTCTTTGGTGTTGATTTGGTGAAATATTGCTCTTGTATGACAAAGGGTTCAATCCTTCTTTTATAGACAGAGCCATTGAAAATTTTTTGAAATTGACTATCGAATTCTTTTCAATGCCCTATAGATGACGGTTCGTGCACTCCCAATGGAAACCCCCAAAATCTCCGAAATCTCTTTATAGGTTCTTTGTTGGGTGAATTTCAGAAATAGGCCCCTACGCTGTTTCTTTGTCAAGGTGTCCAATGCGTCATTTAATTTTTTGTCTTTTTCGACAAGTATCTCTTTGTGGATCAAATCGTCTTCATGAGACTTGATGAAACCATTCCTATCCTCCGGATGGCAATCGGGAAATAGCTTGGAAAATGGAATGATCTTGTCTTTATATTTTCGAATGATTTTTCTTCTTAGGGACTTAATCAAGTAATATTTGATATTGTCCGTACTGGACAGTCCCTTCCGGTATTTGTACAAATCCAAAAACAGGTCGTGGATGCAGTCCATTACGTATTCCCTGTCCGTTGTCAGGCTTGCTCCATAGGCAAACAAGGAATCGATAAAAAGGGAATATAGTTCTCCAAGTGCGTTTTGATCTCCTTTTCTCACGCCTTCCCATATTCTTTCTTCAGTGTTTCTAAGAATGAACAATTTATGGCCGCCTTCATTTTCAACGGATGGGTCCATCGACCCTTGGGGCGCCAAATTTAACCCTAAAGTCGATTCTGATTTTTCCGGTTTTTGCATAAATTGGTATTTTTTGGCTGGCCTTTATTAAACAAAGAAGCATTGTTATGGTTTATAGACAAACATTTATTATTTTTTTTATCATATAATTATAAAGCCAATATGGGAATAAGATTTTGAATTAGGGCGATTTACTCAGCATTATAGCCTGCGGTGCGTAATGGGATTTTGGTTTCAATACTAGTACTGATGTGTAGTCTTACCCTTTTTAGGAAGGCTACAAATGCTGAGGAATATGGGATGGAATCCTCAAAATCATTAAAGTTATTTTTTAGCGTTTATATCATTTCCTTTTTTGTAGTGCCGACGATTTCAGCCATTTCCGTTAGGGCCTCCACAATTAAATTTTTTTGATAGTTCCTCTGTGAATACATGGTGATGATGCGGAAATACACCTGAATGTCAGGCACACGGTGCAAAACCTAATCCGATAGGTCCACGGCAGTCGGGCAGTTCACAATTGAATATCACTATTGTCCGATAAAACCCCAAGAAGGGAAAAACCGGACTTCAATACTGAAGATTTCCGCTTATTTGTAATTTGAGTTTTTGAACAACAGAAATTACGTGGAAAAAAGTAAACATTTTTTTGGACACTCCGTTTTCGGACAGCTAATGGCTTATTTGGACGCCATTGACCTCCACTCCATCAGTCAGAAACATAAAGCAGATCATTACGTCAAGAAATTCAAAGCTAAAGATCACCTGATAAGCATGCTGTTTTGTGTGTTCGCTAAGTGCAGTTCTCTGCGTGAGGTATCCGGTGCTATGCTTGGACTGTCGGGCAAAACAAAGCATTTCAAACTGGGGCATATTCCCTATCGAAGCACCCTCTCTGATGCCAACAAGCGTAGATCAGCCCATTTTTTCGCTGATGAGTACTATGCTTTGCTTAGGAAACACCAGCATTATATATCGGACAGCCGAGTTAAAGATGTGATTGATAAGCAGATAGAAATATTTGACAGTACTACCATCAGCCTTTTTCAAGACATTATGAAGTGCGTCGGCCGGGCACCGGTAGATGGTAAACGGAAGGGGGGCATTAAAATGCATACCGTCATAAACGTGGATGAAGCGGCACCTAAAATGGTTTGGTTTACAGATGCCGCTACCAGTGACCATAAGCTACTAAGCAAACTCAAACCTGACCGGGATACCATTTACATCTTCGACAAAGGCTACAACGATTATAGAGCCTTCAAATGGTTTACAGACCAACAAGCTGGCTTTGTTACGCGTATTAAGGACAATGCTTCTTATACGGTTCAGGAAGAACAGTTCATTGATGAATGCATTCACAGCGGGGTTTTAGAAGATCTTCATATTGAAATGGAGGTAAATGAAGGGGGCATAAAGAGCAAATTGAAACTCCGAAAAGTACGGTTCTACGACAGGGGCCTGAAACGCGAATTTGAATTCCTGACCAACCTCTTTGAGATGCGTTCAGACTTGATTGCTGCGATCTACAAGCTACGATGGCAAATAGAACTCCTCTTTAAGCAACTGAAGGGGAACTTTCCTTTAAGATATTTCCTGGGTGACAATGAAAACGCCATTAAAACTCAGATTTACTGTGCCCTGATAGTCAATTTACTGCTGACTGTCGTTCAGAAGAATGTAAAGCGCAAATGGGCATTCTCCAATCTGGTGAGTTTTTGCCGAATACATTTGTTCAACTACCTCCACCTATTGAATTTCCTAGAGAATCCAGAGAAAGATTGGCGACGAGAGCAGAGAAACACGGAGCAATTGACCCTTTTTTGAATAACGGGGGGGCTTACTTTTAAAAATGAGAGCATCTTGTCAAATGTAATATTGATAATCAACTACTTATACATGACAAGTTGGCTATTCGAGTTTTTACCGGACGGTAATGATTAAAGATACAACGTTTAAATGTAACATCCAAACCTAATTCATCATTTACGATCTTCCAACAAAAATGCCTTATAAGGGTCGAATACATAAAGAACAGGATGTAAAATATGAGAATCTGCTCGATAAACAATTTAGAATAAGTCAGAAGGACAATTCATGTGTATTATTCCTCCACCCTTCCCAACTTGTTCCCAACGCTCCTAATTAAAAAAAGTATATTAACCCAAAAAGTTCATTGGAACCTCAATTTCTAATGACGGTCATTAGGGAATGATGCATCTAATTGGTTGATAAAGAGCCTATTAGGTAGCATACTATAGATTTGATAAAATGGTAATTTAGCTGTAAGAAAATCTTACTCACATGTCTGACGTATCTATTGAGTTTACGGACAAGGAAATTACTGCCCACGGGGGAATTGTTTTACTTCAAAAGATGATGGACAAAATGTCATTTATTGACTTTTTAAGCCAAACATCCCTCCCACAACCAAAATCCAATCGGGGTTATGATCCAGTCCAGATCGTCCTTCAATTTATCATTTCTATTTGGTGCGGAGCTAGCAGGTATGAGCATCTTGAGGTCACCCGATATGACGGTGTACTACAAAAACTTTTTGGATGGAAGCGTATGGCTGGCCATAGAGCCTTCGTACGCTTTTTTGAAAAGTTCAATATGGAGACCAATAGTGTTGTATTTCCTCAGATTTATCAATGGTTCTTCAACAATCTTCATTTCGACAATTTCACTTTAGATTTAGATTCATCCGTCATCACGAGATATGGGAGCCAACAGGGTGCAGCTGTAGGTTATAATGCCCAGAAAAAGGGAAGGAAATCGCATCATCCCTTAATGGCTTTCGTAGCGGATGTGAATATGGTGGCCAACTTTTGGTTGCGCAGCGGTAATGCGCATACGGGCAACAATTTTGAAGCCTTTCTGATGCAGACCTTGGCCAACCTCAAGAATAAAAGAATTGGACTACTGCGGGCGGATAGTGGATTTTATTCAAAAAAAGTATTCGAAATGCTGGAAAGGCAACCAGAGCCCATATCCTACATTTTGGCCTGTCCTATGTATGTAACTATCCAGAGGCATATTCACAACCAGAAAACATGGATGGAGCTCGACGAAGGCATAGAGATTTGCGATAGTTCATATCAATCATCGACTTGGGGTTCTCCTCGGAGATTGGTTATAGTCAGACAAAAGATCAAAGAACGTCCCAAGGCGGGAGGTAAGATTTTAAGCCTCTTTGAGGACGATGAAATAATCAG
>CALDPL010000022.1 GCA_937911965.1 uncultured Allomuricauda sp.
CCTTCGGACAAATTAGAATCAGATTTTTTCCTGTTCGATATAAAAGTTTCGGTCCACTTCAAGCTTTTTACCGGAAAAGGGTTCGGACTTCCATTGGGCGTTGGGGAATATCCAATGTTCCTCACCATCCACCAAGATACGTACCGGCATATCAAAATCCTCAACCACGTCAACATAACGGTATTGGAGGGAGTTGCCTTCCAATTTGTACTGCAGTTTGGGGATCATGGTAGTGCGTAGGTATTGGTTGAAAAAAGCGCTGAGGTCCTTTCCGCTCTTTTCACTGATATAGTTTTCAACCTGCTGGCTGGTCACGGTCTGGTGGTAAAATTCCTTGTTCAGGCCACGAAGGATCTGCCTCCACAGCGCATCATCCTCCAACAATTGGCGCAAAGTGTGCAGGATGTTGGCCCCCTTGGCATACATATCTCCCGAACCGGCGTGATTGACATCATAGGTTCCAATGATTGGACGATCGTTGCGAATGGATTGCCGGCATCCGATCACATAATCGGCCGAGGCCTTTTTCCCAAAATGATAGTCCAGGTACAGATTTTCCGAATAGGAGGTAAAGCCCTCGTGGACCCACATATCGGCGATGTCCTTATGGGTGATGTTGTTGGCAAACCATTCATGGGCGGATTCATGTATGATGATGAAATCGAACAGCAGTCCCCAGCCCGAACCGGAAAGGTCCCTGCCCAAATACCCATTTTCATACTTATTGCCATAGGTCACGGAACTTTGATGCTCCATCCCGAGATAGGGGACCTCCACCAATTTAAAACCGTCCTCGTAAAAGGGATAGGGGCCGTACCAATACTCAAAGGCCCGGATCATCATCGGGGTCTGGGTAAACTGTTTTTTGGCCTTCTCCAGATTCTCGGGAAGCACGTAATAGTCCAGGTCCAGGGTCCCGTTTTCCCCATCATAGGTCTCCCCGAAATGTACGTATTTTGCTATGTTCACATTAACGCCATAGTTGTTGATGGGATTGGCCACAAACCAGTGGTAGGTCGATTTATCTCCCTTTTCCTCCACACCTTCCAATCTGCCGTTGGAAACGTCCATATAGTCCTTGGGCACGGTGACACTGATTCGCATGCTGTCGACCTCGTCGTACATATGGTCTTTGTTGGGCCACCAGACACTGGCCCCCAATCCTTGGTTGGAGGTGGCGATAAAGTGATCGCCATTGGCATCCTGCTTCCAGGAAAAGCCCCCGTCCCAAGGGGCCCTGACCGCTTCCCTGGGATGTCCTGAATATTCGATCTTCAGGGAATTGAAGTCCCCGGGCCGCTGTTCCTTCCGCAAGGTGATGAAAAAGGCATTGCCCTCCCTCTTGAACTTGAGTTTTTTTCCATCTTGGTGGATGGCCTCGATCTCCATGGGTTCCTGAAGGTCGATCTGCATTACTTTGGCTTTTTCCAAAACCTTGTACCTAACGGTATTGCTTCCGGAAATGAATTTCCTTTCGGGGTCCACATCCACGTCCAGGTGGTAA
>CALDPL010000023.1 GCA_937911965.1 uncultured Allomuricauda sp.
GGTTCCGCATCAATGGCCCACTTGGAGGCAGGGCCATGGGGGCCATGGTCCACAAAATCAATGGTCAGTTCCCCCCGCTGCAAATCCAGGTATCTGGTGGTATAGGTCCTGATGATGGGACGCAGCTGCGGGGGAGGAAGGACCCATTCCCCCAATTCCGGGTCAAAGGACCTCAAATGGACCTTGGAATGCCCGGGGGGCGGAATGAAGATCTTGTTGTTGTCCCCCAGGGTGGCCCCTTTATAGGCGGCCACGTTCCCGGTCAATACCGCTCGGATGTAATGGGGGCTCAAATACGCTTTGGATTTCAGGGTCAGGACCTCCTGTACTATTGGTATGCTCGGTTTCATTTGTTCGGTTTAAAGTTGTCCGCCACCTCGGCGATCATCAATTCAAGGGAGGTGATCCCACCCCCTGAAATATACCAGGCTTCCGGGTCGAGATAGACCACGTTCCCGTTTTTATAGGCCTTGGTCCGCTGGACCAGTACGTTTTCGATTTCCTCCTTATTGGTGGCCTGTTTATTGACCACCGCGGAACGGTCCACCATAAACAGATAGTCCGGGTCGGCCGCTTGGATGAATTCGTTGGACACGGCCTGCCCGTGCCTGGACCGGTCCAGATCTTCCACCGCCTGCTTAAAACCAAATAGGGAATGGATGATCCCAAAGCGTGAATTCTCGCCAAAGGCGCTGAACTTTCCCTTGTTGTGCATGATTATCAGGGCAGAACTTCCCGATTCGCTGACCACCTCCTCCAGGGCCCCGATCTTGGCCTTGATCCGTGTGACCGCCCGATCTACCTCTTTTTCCTTGTCAAAGAGTTGCCCGAAAATATCCAGGTTCTCCTCAAAGGATTCCAGAACCCGGTCCTGGTCCTGGGCAATAAAGATCGTCGGGGCGATCTTGGAGAGTTCCGCATAATTGGTCTCCATTCTTGTGGACATAAATATCACATCGGGCTCCAGTTCATTGAGAAGCTCGTAGTCCACGTCAAAGAGGGTGCCCAAATCGGTGACCTTCCCCTTGTCCGCGTATTGGTTGAGGTAATTGGGCAGGTTGCTCTTGGGGATGCCTATGACCTCTATGCCCAGTTCGTGGAGGTTTTCCAGGGAGACGTAGTCCAGGGCCACTACCCTTTTGGGGTTCTTCTGCACGGTGACCGTGCCCAGTTGGTGTTCCAGGGTCAGGGTCTCTCCGACGGTTTTAGGGTCC
>CALDPL010000024.1 GCA_937911965.1 uncultured Allomuricauda sp.
GAAGGGGTTGAAACGCGGTGTTCCATCCCCTTCTGCAAAGTTCATCACTTCGTCCTGAAAGGTCTCCAGGCCGCCTATTCCGGCCCCCCAGATTACTCCCACGCGAAATTTGTCTATATCAATAAAATCGAGACCTGCATCCAGAATGGCCTCATCGGAAGAGACTAGTGCATATTGTGCAAAGCGATCCAGTTTTCTGGCTTCCTTGCGGTCAAAATGGTCTTCGGCATTAAAATTCTTCAGTTCGCAAGCGAATTTTGTTTTGAACTTTTCAGTATCAAAATAGGTTATGGGCGCACAGCCGCTTTTCCCCTCTACTAGGCCTTCCCAAAAATCGGGGATGTTATTGCCAATAGGTGTAAGGGCGCCAAGGCCAGTAACTACAACTCGCTTTAATTCCATTGAAGAATTATTTTTTTGCTGCTTCTATATAGGAGATTGCTTGACCTACGGTGGCAATGTTTTCTGCCTGGTCGTCTGGAATTTGGATATCAAATTCTTTTTCAAACTCCATGATAAGCTCAACAGTGTCCAAGGAATCCGCTCCTAAATCGTTGGTAAAGCTAGCCTCAGCTACAACCTCATTCTCATCAACACCCAACTTATCAACGATGATAGCCTTTACTCTTGATGCAATGTCTGACATAATAATTTTGGTTTTAAAAATTTAATCGTTGGCAAAAATATAAAACTTTGGATTAAATACACTATTTGTCGATAAATTGTGTTCCAAATAACACTTCTTTTGGTCCAGAACCTTATTTTAGCTGCTGGAAGTTAATCCAAAATCCCCATAAATCCTAACCTGTGAAGAGAATTGTTATCCTGGCTTCGGGCAGTGGCTCAAATGCGGAGAATATCATTGAATATTTCAGGGAAAACCCCGGGATCGGGGTGATCGCGGTATTGTCCAACAAACCCGCTGCCGGGGTCTTTGAGCGCTGCGACCGCCTGGAGGTACCCGCCTATTATTTCAGTGCGGCGGCCTTCAAGTCCCCGGACGGCCTGCTTCGTCTGCTCAAGGGCCTTGAACCCGACCTTATCGTGCTCGCGGGCTTTCTTTGGAAAATGCCCCCCCACATCCTGGAGGCCTTCCCCAATGGGATCGTCAACATCCATCCGGCCCTCTTGCCCAAATACGGGGGAAAGGGCATGTACGGGGAACGGGTACACCGCGCCGTGGTGGAGAACGGGGAAGGGGAAACCGGGATCAGCATCCATTACGTCAACCGGGATTACGACCAAGGGGCCATCATATTCCAGGCCAAGGTCCCCGTGGAACCGGGGGACAGCCCCCAAACCGTGGCCCAAAAGGTGCACGCCCTGGAATACGAACATTTTCCAAAAATCATTGAAAAACTCCTGAGTTGATGGCCAAGGCAAAAAAGTTCTATGTGGTCTGGAAGGGCAAACGCCCCGGAATCTATGAATCCTGGGCGGACTGCAAGGCCCAGATCCAGGGCCACAAGGAGGCCCGCTACAAATCCTTTCCCACTTTTGAACAGGCTAAAAAAGCCTACAACGGCAATTATTTGGACCATTGGGGCAAAACCGGGAACAAAGCGGAAAAGGAACTCTCCCCGGCCGATAAGCTGAAGTACGGGGAGCCCGACATGAATTCCATAGCCGTGGACGCCGCCTCGAGCGGCAATCCGGGACGCATGGAATACCGGGGGGTGGACACCAAGACCAAACGACAGCTCTTCAGCCAGGGCCCCTTTCCCGAGGGCACCAACAATATCGGGGAATTCCTGGCCCTGGTGCACGGGCTGGCCCTCCTGAAAAAAGAGGACAGCAAACGGATCATCTATACGGATTCCAGGATCGCCATGGGCTGGGTCAGAAAGGGAAAATGTGGCACCAAACTGAAAAAAAGCCCAAAGAACGCCGAACTTTTTAAACTCATAGAGCGGGCCGAGGCCTGGCTGCGGGACAACGACTATACCACCCCGATCGTGAAATGGGAAACCAAGGCCTGGGGGGAAATCCCCGCGGATTACGGCCGAAAATAATCCCGGGGCCCACTGCAAAATCAACAAATGCCCCCGCATGCCATAAATTGGGAATGTCAATGCGTATATTTGCAGCAAAATTGATCGAATGGGCAAATTGCTTATCGTGGGAAGCCTGGCCTTCGATGCCATTGAGACCCCATTTGGAAGGACGGG